>DATGFZ010000001.1:0-1938 GCA_035308805.1 Puia sp.
ACAGACATATCCCCCATACATAAAAACCCGCCACTCAGATTAAAGGTAGGAATGGTGACAATGGAATTAGCAATAGACGAATTATCTATAAAGTAGCTGCCGGCTTGCATGGTAACACTGTGTGCCCCGCCAACGGTAAAATTTCCTCCGGTAGAAATGTTCCATATTGTAGCGTTGACATTGGTTACACTGATGTCTCCGTTAATGGTGATTGTTCCCCGATTTACAATTTGACCGGTATTGTTCAAAGTTATATTGGTATTGATGGTCAAACTACCTCCATTTTCAACTTGTATTGTGCCCCCGCTGCTAAGATTGAATGTACTTGAAGCTGTTACGGTAAGGTTTCCGCACACATCCAATATTCCGTCATTGGTCATACTGATCTTTGCTGTACCCCCGGCGCCGTTATAATAAAAAATGGCTCCTGAGCCATGGACATTGTTATTCGTCACCCCGCCATCTGCGATAATTGCAGTGCCAGTGCTGATGGGACAGGAGTTAGCAGCCGGAGGAGTTCTGGTACATTGAGATTGTGATGACGTAAAAAAAATAAGAGATATAAATGTCAAGAATATGAAAATTCTTAATGGTTGGTTTCTCGGAGTCATAATACATTGGATTTAAAATGGAGGGCCCAAGCGAAATGCTAGAATTAACTCAAACAATCATCTTTAGGTAAAATCTTATATCAGCTGTTAAGTAAATCCACGTAAAAAACGATTGCAATCTTAATAAATTGTGCATGATTATTAAGAATTTACAGCCTGATTTTCACTTTAATTCTGAAGATGACCGATTGAATTAAATCATGATTTTTTCTATATTCTTGGTCGGGGTCTGGCGGTTCACAGCAGATGATTTATACCTAAATTTTGGAGACTCTTGTCGGGACTCGTGAAAATCCTTATAATAAATTCCGGGCCGGTCGTTTCAATTAATCTAGTTTTCGAATCGATGAAACCGGGATGATCAACCGACAGTACTCGGTCCAATATTACCAACAGAGATTTTAAAATCAGGATTAAAGGCAGACCAGATATCAGACCTGTCTTCAAAACAAAGACTATTGATCCTGCACCACTCCATTTTGATCTATTTCACCTCTTTTCCAAAAATCTAAACCATTCGAAAGGTTGATTTAGGGAATTGAAATGATCAGGGGATTTTGCAACTTTTCTTTAAAGGAAGAAATATAGCTGAACCATTCTTTGGCATTTGTGATTAAACCGGCCTTATTCCAACAGGCACCGGTATAATAAATAACTTGTTTATTTTTTGTTTGAAAATTGGCGAGCAGGTGAGCCTTTGTCATCGTTTCATTTACAGGCTGCATAAAGACACTTCCTACCCCCGTAATGCCATTATCCCCTATTTGCGGCTCCCAGTATGCCATGGTTCCGTTTTTTTCAGAGAACATTTCTTCCCCGCGATCTTCTCTTTTTACAATGCCGACAGCAACAGGCAACTCACTGCTACCCGTATACGTAAAATCCGCTTGCACTCGATTCAACTGATTCCCCGCGTCAAGCGAAATAATCTTGGCAACCTTCACCTTTTTTCCGGCGACATTCCATTCATCGTAGTTTAATTGAAATGCAGAGCGCAGTGGTCCATTATCCAAAATCCTGTAACTGTGATAATTTTTGGAATACCAGATGCTGTCATTCACGAATGGTGCAATATTTCCCGCGCCGAGCGAAAAACCAACATGATAAAAATCCAAACCATCGCCGTGATCAATATGATACTCGCCCCGTTTGTAACGTTCATTAAGTATCAGGCGTGTGGTCCGTTTTGCCCATACGTCCAGCCCGTAGGCATCTTCACTTGTTCCTTCGAGCGCTTTGCCATACATACGAAAGGCAATGCGGTCATTCTCCCATGCAAAATCATCTTTCCTTTCCGGCACATAGCGGCAATAAGTTTTTTGTGTAA
>DATGFZ010000002.1:0-16775 GCA_035308805.1 Puia sp.
TGTAACAAATTGTTTAATGATAAAGCAATTGTTTGTGGAGATAAATCTGTTATCAGCGATGCTATTTTATATTTTTCATTGATCGCCCGGTAGGCAGGATAATCGACACACAATTGAGGCACACTGAACTGGATATAATCAAAAAAACGATTTGCCAATGAATAGTAATTACTGATGCCGGTATTTTCGAACAAAGTGATGCCGATGGTTGCATTTACTGTGAAATATCTTAATTCATCTGGAGAAATCATTCCCTTAAAAATTATTTTATGAGCAAGACCATAATCAGCTGCTAATTTTTTTGCCTGTTGCATAAAATTTCCATTGCCACAAATAACCAGTTTTGCATCAACATTTTTCATTGCCGGAATTAATGTTTCAAAACTTCGGCCTTCATTTACCGCGCCCTGGTATAAGATGTATTTTTCTTTTTTTTCGTGCAGAATGTTATTCTCTAACAAGGGCATATTTCTTATCAATGCATATTTTACGCCATACATCCTTTTAAACTCATCAGCGATGGGTTGGCTAACGGTATACCCATGAAAAAATTTTGGAACGGTTACCCTTTCGATTCGCTTCCAAGCACGATAAATTTTTGGACGAGTTACCACTTCTTTCATTTCGCAAAACAATTCGTGCGCATCATAAATGCGTGGTATCTTTTTAATGCCTGAGATACAAAATCCGGGAAGAATGGTATCCAGGTCAATACAACATATCGCATCCATCTTTTTAAACAGCAGATGGCAGAATAAACGGAAGTTATATTCGGCATAAAATAATCTCCCTTTATTAAAAAAACAGAACAATCTTTTTTGATGGTATTTTTTTGGAGATAGCGGGAGAGAACCGGCTTGCAAGCGGCCAACCAAAGCGACTGAAAATCCAGCGTTTGCCAGAGAATTGCAAATCCTGTCCATACGGCGATCGTAGGTGAGGTCATTGGTAACAGTAAAGTAAATTTTTTTCAATAGAGATATTTTTCTTACAGATGACTCAGATTTACACAGATAAACCATTAATTGTAAGACATCTGCGAAAATCCGCGAATTCAGAGAATGATATAATTAATTTCAAATTTCAGATATTTTATTTTACCTTTGCCGCCGAAATTAGCAGAATAATATTGGATGCCTAAAAAAAATTGAGATGCCGTATTTAACAAAAGAAAAGAAAGAAAGTTTTTTTACAAATTTCAGCGACAAATCTGCCAACACCGGTTCGATTGAAGGTCAGATTGCGTTATTAACAGAACGCATCAACCGCATTTCAGAACACCTGCAAGCAAACCATAAGGATTTTTCTACGCACCGTGGCTTAATGCAATTGGTTGGTAAAAGAAAACGCCTGCTTACTTATTTGAGCAAGCAAAATCTCCAGGGTTACCGCCAGTTGATTGAAAAACTCGGACTCAGAAAATAACTGATTTCTACTAATTGATTTTCCCAACCAAAGTTGGGAATCTTTTTGTTTATTATAACTATCAGATTTTTAATATTGAATTATGGTTGCTATTCCGTTACTATCCGTAATTCGCAAAAAGTAAAACAGCGATATGCTTACACAACCTATCAGCGTAACATTTGATATAGGCAATGGCCAACAAATTACGATCGAAACTGGCAAATTGGCACGCCAGGCAGATGGCGCGGTTACCGTCAGGCAAGGCAACTGCATAATACTTGCAACGGTGGTTGCAAATACAGAAGCAAAAGAAGGGCAGGATTTTTTCCCCCTTTCTGTGGATTACCAGGAAAAATTTGCGGCGGCAGGACGAATTCCAGGTTCATTTTTTAAACGCGAAGCCAGATTAAACGATTACGAAATATTAACCAGCCGACTTATTGACCGCGCTTTGCGTCCATTATTTCCTGAAGACTATTTGTGCGAAGTGCAGGTCTTGCTGTCTCTTGTATCGAGTGATGAACAAGTGATGCCTGATTCTTTAGCATGTCTTGCAGCGTCTGCCGCCTTGGCCGTCTCTGATATTCCCATCAAAGAAATTATTTCAGAAGTAAGAATTGCGAGGGTTGATGGCAAGATGGTTGTAAATCCTTTACGGAACGATCTTGTAAAGGCAGATATGGATTTTATGATTGCGGCAACAGACAAGAATTTGATGATGGTGGAAGGCGAAAGCATGGAATGTGGTGAGGAAGATTTGGTGCAGGCTTTACAGGTCGGTCACGACGCCATCCGCGTACAGATAAAAGCACAGGAGGAATTAAGAATAAAGAAAAATGTTACCGGCAAAAGAGATTATAAAAAACCAATCCAAAATGAAGACCTACAAACCAAAGTAACTGCTTTTGCAAAAGACAAAATTTACGAAATATCAAAAGGTGCGACAGCCAAAAATGAGCGCAGTGAAGCATTTGATAAATTAAAAGATGACCTGATAACCAGTTTGGGTGAGGAAATAACAGACCAGGATAAAAAATTAGCGAAAAAATATCTTGAAGATTTGAAATGGGAAATCGTGCGCAATATGATCTTGGATGATCGAATCCGTTTGGATGGTCGCAAACTTGATGAAGTTCGGCCGCTGGCCATGGAAGTTGATCCATTGCCAACTCCTCACGGTTCTGCCTTGTTTACTAGAGGCGAAACACAGTCTTTAACTACCGTTACCTTTGGCACTCCTTTGGATGAATTGCTGGTGGAAAGCGCGGCGAAATCTGTTGATTCAAAATTCTTTTTACATTACAATTTCCCTCCATTCAGTACAGGCGAAGTAAAAATGATGCGTGGTCAGAGTCGCCGGGAGGTTGGACATGGTAACCTTGCCATGCGTTCATTAAAAAAAATGATGCCGGGAAAAGATTACGCCTATACGGTGAGAATCGTTAGTGATATACTTGAATCAAACGGTTCTTCTTCGATGGCAACTGTTTGCGCCGGCTCATTGGCATTAATGGATGCAGGTGTACCGGTCCCAAAACATGTAAGTGGCGTAGCGATGGGATTGATAACCCGTCAATCGGACAATAAATATGCGATCCTAACGGATAT
This sequence comes from Puia sp., assembly GCA_035308805.1. Classification (GTDB taxonomy): domain Bacteria; phylum Bacteroidota; class Bacteroidia; order Chitinophagales; family Chitinophagaceae; genus Puia. The sequence goes on from DATGFZ010000002.1 coordinate 3,016, forward strand.
ACTCGGAGATGAAGATCATTTGGGTGATATGGATTTTAAGGTAACCGGCACCCGCGATGGAATTTGCGGGGTGCAAATGGATATAAAAGTTGACGGCCTTAGCATGGATACAATGCGCGAAGCCCTAGAGCAGGCACGCAAAGGTCGTTTGCATATTTTGGATGCCATGTATGAATGCATCAATGAGCCGCGCGCAGAAGTCAAACCACATGCGCCAAGAATGGAAAAATTATTCATTGACAAAGAATTTATTGGCGCCGTTATCGGACCAGGAGGGAAAATTATACAGGAAATTCAGCGAGAAACGGGAGCAACGATTAATTTAGAAGAAGTTGGCAATTATGGAGAAGTGAGCATTTTCAGTCCCCAAAAGGAAGGGTTGGAAAAGGCCGTTGCGTGGATCAAGGGAATTGTTGCCGTACCCGAAGTTGGTTCGGTATATGAATCGAAAGTAAAATCAGTAATGCCTTATGGCGCGTTTGTTGAATTTTTGCCGGGAAAACAGGGATTGTTACACATCAGTGAGATTTCATGGAAAAGATTAGAAACCATGGAGGGCGTGTTGAATGAAGGCGATATGGTAAAAGTAAAATTGATCGGCATTGACCATAAGACAGGAAAATTCAAATTAAGCCGCAAAGCGCTGATGCCAAAACCGGAAGGCAGACCACAACAAAGTCAAACAAACGAAGCGCACGAATAGGCCGAAAGATAAAAATAATTTACTGGTCTGTAGCGGAAGCTGCAGACCTTTTTGGTTATATGGAAAACTACGTTCAGCTTTCAATTGATTCAGATACCTACCAACAGGGAATATTAATTGCATTATTAGCTGAAAACGGCTTCGAAGGTTTTGAAGAAAATCAAAAACAACTGCACGCATTCATTCCTGAAAGAAAATTCGATGCAAACTTTGTTTATAAAATTCTTTCCGACATGCAGTTATCTTATTCAACAAAAACGATTGAACAAAAAAACTGGAATGAAGAATGGGAGAAAAATTTTGAGCCGATAATGGTCGATCATTTTTGCGGTATTCGCGCATCCTTTCACCAACCCATAAAAAATGTTGATCACGAAATTATCATAACCCCTAAAATGAGTTTCGGCACAGGTCATCACCCAACCACCTATCTGATGATCGAGGCAATGAAAAATATCGACTTTAACAATAAAACCGTACTTGATTTTGGAACAGGCACCGGCATTCTGGCCATACTTTCTGAAAAAATCGGGGCTAAAAAAATTCTTGCAGTTGACAATGATCCATGGTGTATTGAAAATTCAAATGAAAATATCACTGCCAATGGTTGCACAAGAATTGTTGTTGAGGAAAAGGAAACAGTACCCGACATCCAACAAGGTTTTGATGTCATTCTTGCTAATATAAATAGAAATACCATACTCGACCAGCTACCTTTTCTTAAGCAACAATTAGCCGCCAAAGGCGTTTTATTGGTAAGCGGTTTATTGACGGAGGATTTGGCCGCGGTACAAAATATATTACTGAATTATAATTTAGATATAATCTCAAAATCGTTGAAAATCAACTGGATTTGTTTGAAATTGTGCGTAAACAAAGAAGGGATGGCTAAGAAAAGAACAAAAAATTCATAAGTTTTCATTAATTTTACCGACCAACTAAACCAAACGCAAAGATGACAGAGGTTCTCCTCATAGTATTGGCGTACCTAATTGGATCAATCCCCACTGCAGTTTGGATAAGCAGGTATTTTTTCGATATTGACATCCGGGAATACGGCAGCGGCAACGCTGGTGCTACCAATACATTTCGTGTTCTTGGTTCAAAATGGGGGACCATTGTGATGGCCGGCGATGTCATGAAAGGTTTACTGGCAACAAGTCTTTATATTTTTATTCCTCATTATTTGCAGGCTGACGCGGAACTGAACAGAACAAATTTAATGCTCGGACTTGGGCTTGCTGCCGTTATTGGACACATCTTTCCGATCTGGGCCGATTTCAGAGGAGGCAAAGGAGTTGCGACATTATTCGGAATGATATTAGCCATTCAACCACTGGTTGCTGTTTGTTGCGTTGGCGTTTTTTTGCTTGTCCTTTACCTTACAAGATTTGTTTCATTGAGTTCAATATTAGCAAGCATTGCATTTGCCGTGTTGATACTTTTCATTTTTAATGCAAAAGAACCTTTGTACCGGATATTTGCCATTGTGGTCGCTTTAATGGTCATTCTAACCCATCAAAAAAATATAAGCCGTATTCTGCGGGGCAATGAGAGTAAAGTCCCGATCTTAAAATACCGGGACAAAAGACGCCAGCGCAGGCAACTCGGGGAAGAGGATGAAAAATGAAAAATTATTTTCCCTTTTTTAAGTAAGTGGCTATTGAAAACTGGTTTTTGCAGATTTTTTGGGTGCAATTGCTTGCATCACGATTCATTTTTTTAATTTTGAAGCCCATACCATTAAAACCCTCATAACTTTTTAAACCAAACGCAAACGGTATGTTACAAAATGTGTTGGAAAAACTCCAGCTTAGCAATGAAAAAAACCTGTTAATACAAGGCTTACCGTCTTCGATTGAAAAGCAATTTTTCAGGTTAACTTTTGCAAAAAACGTAACCCCGTTATTGAAGAGCAGGAAAATTGATTTTGCCTTGGTTTTTGCAATCAACGAAAATCAGTTGTCATCCATTGTCCACGAGGTTTTACCCGCTTTACACAATAATGCGAAATTTTGGGTTGCCTATCCCAAAAAAACCTCAAAGATTGTGACTACACTATACCGCGAATGCAGTTGGAATTGCATTACCAATTTCGGCTATGAAAATATCCGCCAGGTTCCATTGGATCATGTATGGACTGCAATCAGATTTAAAAAGAAAGACAAAGATTTTGAAACTGTAGAAATATTTAAACCTACCAGTTCAGACATCTACTTTCCTAAAGGCGAATCTGCTGACCTCAGGGAAAAAAGCATCAACCCTCCAGATGATTTTTCCAAAGAATTAAGAAGAAGCAAAGTTGCTTCGCATTTTTTTGATACACTTTCCCAAACAAATAAAAAAGAATACGTAAGCTGGATCATAAATGCAAAGAAAGAAGCGACAAGAACGAGAAGGCTTGAATCAGCAATTGATAAACTGATAGCAGGCAAGAAAAATCCGGCAGAAAAATAGAATGAAAAATCTGACAGTTTTATTGTTATGATTTCCGGATACCGAACGAACCCTGAAGGGTGGTGATCATTACAAATGATTTGCATTCGATGGACTAAAAAGGATACATGACGGTCCCTTTTTTCCCACTCAATTCTTTCTGCATAATTTTGAGATGAATGTGAACTTCCTGGTAGTGTTTTATTGTTTCAGGGTCCGACGATGGGTTTTTCATATCTTCCTCATTCATCAAAATAAGTCTTTTTACTTTTTTTAATTTGAGATAGATCAATACGTCTTCTACCTCGTTTTTGTAATTGTCATCGGCCTCCTGGTAATATATTATTTCTTTGGCATTATCCTGAGTAAGTATTTGCTGGTGGAATTGTTCATAGTTTAGGTTCCAGATATTTTTATTGATCGTATTTGCCCTGTCTTCGTCATTCCATCTCTTGCTCAACTCGTAGGGATAATTGGTGGAATTAATAACCAACTGAACAATCGCATTGTCCTGCAAATATGTGAAATCGGTAACCGATAATTTTTTACCACTGTCATATTCCTGTTTATACATTTTCAGCAGTTCATTTATTTTTTCGTTTTTAAAAAACTCCTCCTCAATGTTTTCTTCAAAAATATAATCAGCAACTGATTTATTTTCGTCGAATTCCTTCGCACCGTAAATAAGCAGAATTCTTACCAATGCGCGTTCCTGCAATTCCTCCTGGAATAAAACGTTGAAGGTTTCATCACTGAAATCAGTCGCACCTGTTGGATTACCGTCTTCACTTTTCGTTTCTTTAGCTGCCTTTTTGTATTCATCGCGCTGAACTTTATCACGAATAAATTTATTTACCAGAACATGCAATCCCTGTTCATCGATCTTTAGTAACTCCGAGCATTGCCGGATATAATCCTGTTGCCTGGTAAAATCCTCAACTTTGTTTATTTTGGAAATGGTTTCGGCGACCTGGTTTACAACAGCAGCTTTTTTGGTAGAATCATTTCCTGCATCCTTTACGGAGACCTCCAATTGAAAAAGTATAAAATCCTTTTTATTTTCTTCAATAAAATCCCTGAAAGCAGCAGTTCCGATTTTCTGAACATAACTATCGGGATCTTCCTGATCTGGAATTAAAACTAATTTTACATTCAATCCTTCTTCAATGGCCATATCTAAACCCCGCAGGGCAGCCTTCACTCCGGCAGAATCGCCATCGTAAATAATAGTGAGGTTATTGGAGTATTTTTTCACCAGCCTGAGTTGCTCCAAAGTCAGTGAGGTACCGCCGCTTGCCACAACATTTTCTACTCCGGCCTGGTGAAGCGAAATTACATCGGTATACCCCTCAACCAATAAGCATTCATCATTAATATCAATTGCCTTTCGTGCAAAATATAAACCGTATAGGATTCTGCTCTTTACGTAGATTTCATTTTCAGGTGTATTGATGTATTTTGGAGCACGGTCATTATTTTTTATGAGGCGCGCACCAAAACCCAATATCTTTCCGGTTTGATTATGTACCGGGAAAATAATTCTTCCGCGATAATTATCCAGCAACTTATCCTCGCGCATTACGACCAGCCCGCTTTTTTGCAAATACGCTGCATTATACTGTGCCGCGAGGGCAGCGCTGGCAAATGCATCTCTCCTTTCCAAACAATATCCAAGCTGAAATTTCAGTATTGTTTCCTCACGGAAATTCCTTTCTTTTAAATACATCATCGCAATATCCTGCCCTTCTTCCTCATTAAACAAAATGTCACTGAAATATTGTTGCGCAAAATTATTAATAATGAATAGGCTTTCAGCAACCTGCTGCTGTTGCTTAAATTCAGGGCTCGTTTCCGTTTCTTCAATTTCAATATGATACTTGTTGGCCAGCCATCGCAGAGCCTCTACATAGGAATATTTTTCGTGCTCCATGACGAAGCTGATGGTATTGCCGCTTCTTCCACAACCAAAACATTTATAAATTTCCTTTGACGGAGACACCGTAAAAGAAGGTGTTTTTTCATTGTGAAATGGGCATAGTCCAAGATAATTGGCGCCTCGCTTTTTTAATTTAACAAACTCACCAATAATATCAATAATTTCGATCTTGGATAAGATTTGCTGTATGGTTTGCTGAGATATCAATGAAAATTTATTTGGCAAATTACATTTAATTTGAAAAACTTCGTGATTGCCGGTTTAGTAAATAAGGAATAAAACCGAGTAGTTTTACCAATAATAAAAGATAACGTTTATGCGCTTATATAGGTAACCTTATCACCGCAAAGAGACCATTAACCAATCATGCAATCCTTAATATCCAATATTGCAATAGCATCGTGCTATTTGCCCGTTTTAATGATCGTTTGGAAAAACCTTCGATATGAAAAATCCTTCATTGCTATAGCCATTTACTGGCTTTTCAGCGGTTTAATCAATTTACCCAACTGGGTTTCTTTTCTTCAAAACAGCGCCTGGCAAAATCAAATTACCCTGATATACAACCTCATTGACGGACCGCTAATCCTTCTTTTTTTCTATTTTTCTGCAAATGGAAGCAAGCGAAAACTGATACTATATACAATTATCTTATTCATTCTGTTTGAAATGGGAACAATTGTTATTGCAGGATATAACCTCAAATCAAGCACCATAATTATCGGATTCGATACTTTTATTGCACTAACCTTATGCATTACCAATATTACGGCTTATCTCAGTAAACTTGACCACAGTTCCTGCGAAAATGCGCTCGTATTCATTAACTCATCCGTTCTATTTTCATACGGCGTTTTTATAATAATCTATTATTTCAGCTATCTTGGATTTGCCAACTCGAGAGCCGAAAACAATGAAGTGTTCCTGATATATTATATCAGTTTGTTCTTATCTTCTCTCCTTACCTGTTACGGCTTGTGGCGCTATACAAAAAAACCATCAGAGATGTATGAAAAATCTTACCTGAATTATTAACCTTAATTTTATCGGTGAATTATTCATAAAATACAACCCGTATTAAGACTTATCTGTTACTTTTGTTCTTCATTTGAAACGTTCATTTCTGGAAGATTATGTAACGATTATGCTCATGCGAAATAAATTTTTGTTCATTTCTTTTCTTTCATTTTTTTTCATCATTGGTTTTTTTTCATGCAATGGTGATCAACCGCCCGCAACCACAGCAAATGATTCAAGTGTTCAGCAAGGAAAAACATTAGCAGTCACTTATTGTCAATCCTGCCACCTGCTGCCGGATCCGTCTTTGCTGGATAAAAAAAGCTGGGTTGATGGCGTACTGCCTGCCATGGGACCTCATTTGGGGATATTTGCTTATGGTACAAGTATTTATCCTTCAAAAAGAACTGATCCGAACGTTAACAAGAGTTATTATCCTTCTCAACAGATCATATCATTTTCACAATGGCAAGCTATCATCGATTATTACAAAGCAACAGCACCTGATTCATTAACGCAGCAAAGAAAAGATTACATTAAAGATGACCTGAAATTATTTGCGGTATTAAAACCCGGTTCCCATGCCCTGCCGGCAACATGTTACGTAAAAATAGATTCATCAGGTAAATCCATCATTTATTGTGATGCCATTGCAAAAAAAATATTCCGTTATGACAGACATTTACAGGTGTCCGATTCTGCGACGGTAAGCGGACCGGTGGTTGACATAAATTTTAAAAAGAGCGAGTGGATTATATGCAACATCGGCAACATAAATCCAAATGATGAAAAATTAGGAACAGCAGATGTTATGAAATTCGGCGAGAATAAAAAAATGAAAATGTCGGCAATTCCTTTGTTTGACAAGTTAGCCCGACCGGTACAAATTGCCGAAGCTGATCTTAATAAGGATGGGAAACAAGATTACATCGTTTGCGAATTTGGAAACCTTACGGGCGCTTTATCCTGGATGGAAAATTTGGGAAATGACAAATTTGAACGCCATGTGCTGCGCGCTTTTCCAGGGGCGATAAAAACTTATGTTGATGATTATAATCACGACGGTTTGCCGGATATCTGGGCGCTTTTTGCGCAAGGTGAAGAAGGAATTTTTCTTTTTACAAACAAGGGAAGCGGGAATTTTGAACAGAAGGAAGTTTTGCGTTTCCCACCCGTATATGGCTCATCTTCGTTTGAACTTGTTGATTTGAATAATGATGGCTTTCCGGATATCGTTTATACTTGCGGGGATAATGCTGATTATTCAAGGGTGTTGAAACCTTATCACGGCGTGTACATTTTTTTGAATGATGGTAAAAATAATTTCACCCAAAAATATTTTTATCATATTGATGGTTGCTACAAAGCAATTGCACGCGATTTTGACGGAGACGGCAATATTGATATTGCGGCAATATCTTTTTTTGCTGATTATAGAAACCAACCGGAAGAAGGATTTGTTTACCTGGAAAATAAAGGGAATTTTCAATTTCAACCGCATACTTTACCGGAAGGTGAATGGGGCCGCTGGCTTACCATGGATGTTGGCGATTTGGACGGCGACGGAAAACCTGATATTATTTTAGGAAATTTTTCCGTCGGGCCGACCATGATGAAATCAAAGATCGACTGGAAACAAAATCCGCCATTCATCGTACTGAAAAATATAAAAAAATAACCAGTTCTTTTGGATTATTAATGAATTCGTTTAAACCACTCTTCTTTTTTTGTCTTAACTTGAAGCTCCATTTTTATCATCCTTAATTTTTTCAACCATGTTAAAGATTGTTTGCAGTCCGAAACTTTTTCTTTTTATTTTTGGCATTGGTGCTATGAGCACTGAATTTGTAAATGCACAACAAGGCGATCCTAAACTTACAGAGGTGTATAGCCCTGTTCCGCCTGTTGTAACGCCTGGAAAAACAAACAGCGACGCTCCTTCTGATGCGATTATCTTATTTGATGGAAAAAATCTTGACCAATGGGAATCAGCAAATGATTCTACAAAACCTGCGAACTGGAATGTTGCAGATGGCATTATAACCGTGAGTAAAACCGCGGGGAACATCAGAACCAAACAATCCTTTCTCGACTATCAATTGCATATAGAATGGCGTATTCCTGAAAATATTACGGGTTCCGGCCAGGCCCGCGGAAACAGCGGCGTATTTCTTGCATCAACAGGACCAGGGGATGGCGGTTATGAGTTGCAGGTTCTGGATTGTTACAATAATTCAACGTATACCAATGGACAAACTGCCAGTATTTACAAGCAATCCATTCCTCTTGCCAATGCCTGCAAAAAACCCGGCGAGTGGCAGACATATGATGTGGTTTGGACTGCCCCCCGCTTTACTGAAGACGGTTCATTAAAATCACCAGCTGCAGTAACGGTTTTTCATAATGGTGTTTTGGTGCAAAACCATTATGAGCTGACCGGACAGACCTTATATATCGGCAAACCGTATTATAAAGCCCATGGGGCCACTCCCATTAAACTGCAAGCCCATGGAGATAAAAGTGAACCAATTAGTTATAGAAATATTTGGATCAGACCCCTCTAGAGATAAAGACAGGACATCTGACCCGGAAATATGAAGTTCGTTCAGTGCGTTCCTGCATGGCAAATCGGTTGAGCCGGCAGGAGCCAAAAAATTCGTACATGATATATCCAAAATGACATATTTTAATGGTTTTTTCCTACCTTTGCCAACCTTAAAAAGTACTCATGAGCAACAGAAGGGAATTTGAAATACCGTTTGTTGGATTAACGCCGGGAATTCATGGGTTTGAATATCGTATAACCGACAAGTTCTTTGAGGCATACCAACAGCAGGATTTTAAGAAATGCGACGTGATCATTAAATTATCGCTTGATAAAAAAAATGGGTTCATGTTACTGAAATTTGTCGTGGCGGGAAAGATTGAAGTGATTTGCGATCGTTGTGGAAACTCTTTACCGATTGATCTCTGGGACGAATTCAATATTCTGGTGAAGTTGGTTGAAGAACCCGAACTCATGAACAGGCAGGAAGAAGATCCCGATGTTTATTATATTTCACGCGGTGAAAGTCATTTGCATATTTCCGATTGGATCTATGAATTTATAAACCTGAGCATTCCTTTGCAACGAATGTGCAAGGAGGAAGATATAGGTGGAAAATATTGCAATAAAGAAGTCCTGAATATGCTGAAGAAATTAGAATCTAAAAAAGATAAACCCGAAAATCCCTTGTGGAAAGGACTGGAGAAATTTAGAAAAATTGATAATTGATAAGACTGTCGACAAAAATAAATTAGTAACTGTAATTAAAAATTTTGTATGCCTAATCCGAAGCGGAGACATTCGCAACAACGCAGCGCGAAAAGAAGAACACACTATAAAGCAGAAAAAGTGACATTGAGTAAAGACAGTGCAACCGGCGAAACCCATGTTCGGCATCGTGCACATGTGAGCGAAGGGAAATTATACTACAAAGGAAAAGTTGTTACGGAGAAATCACCGATAAAATAATTTTCCTCTCACGGATTACCGGGGTTTAATTTAACCAGATATATTTGGAGAATACTTTTCTGAATTTTTTGAGATTCCAGATTCCAATTTTTTTCGTAAATTAATATTGGAATTTGGAATTTAATTTTTAGCAAGTACTATGAATATTGGATTAGATATGATGGGTGGAGATTTGGCGCCGCTGGAAGCAGTGAAAGGTCTTCAGTTATATTTAGACGAAATATCATCACCCGCTGATGTTTTTTTGATTGGTGATGAAAGGCAGATCAATGCGCTTTTGCATGAGCATGCTATTTCTTCGACAAGCATCCATGTAATTCATGCATCACAGGTTATCGGCATGCACGAGCATCCGACAAAAGCCCTGAGGGAAAAACAACAATCATCCATAGCAATCGGTTTCCATTTATTGGCTAAGCATAAAATTGACGCCTTTATCAGTGCAGGGAATACAGGCGCGATGATGGTAGGCGCGTTGTTCAGCATTAAAGCGATCGAGGGTGTTTTGCGTCCGACTATTTCTACAATTATTCCGAAAGAAAATGGCAAGACAGGACTGTTGCTTGATGTCGGAATAAATGTTGATTGCAAGCCTGAGCATTTAAACCAGTTTGCCATATTGGGGTCACTGTATGCTCAATATATTTTGGGAATCGAAAATCCGAGGGTAGGATTAATGAATGTAGGCGAAGAAGAAGGCAAAGGTGATTTGTTATCGCAGTCGGCATATCAACTGCTGAAAGAAAACAACCAGGTAAATTTCATCGGTAATACCGAAGGCAGGGATATCTTTTTTGACAAAGCTGATGTGATGGTTTGTGACGGGTTTACCGGAAACGTTATTTTAAAACTTTCCGAATCATTGTACGAGATAACCCAAAATAAGAAAATCTTTCACGAATATTTTGACCTGTTCAATTTTGAAATTTATGGTGGCACACCGGTGTTGGGCGTTACAAAACCGGTGATCATTGGTCATGGGATTTCACATGCAAGGGCTTTCAAAAACATGATTGCTCTTGGAGAAAAAATGATTGCCACTGATCTGTTGGGGAAGATGAAAGCCAGTTTTACCGTCAATTGACTAGTTTATCTTTCATAATTTCCCGATGCGAATTTTTGTAAAATACCTGCTGGAATATTATTGGCAAATAAATCTCAGAAGTTTATTTTATACTTCATTATTTGTCGCAATTCTTATTGGAATAAACTTCACCGGTGGAATTGAAAAAAGAATTTATGCGTTGCATTTTCCGTACTCACTGATCAGTTTTGTTGTTTTGTATTCTCTCGTTTTTGGAATCTCTTATTGTTTTCAATTTATTGGTAAATCAATTTCTGTAATTAAAAGCAGAAGATTGTTTTTTGCTTATTTGCTCATGGCGGTTATGATTCTTGCCATCAAACAGATTCATTGGCAAATTCCATTTTTAAATTCATTTGATTATACATGGAAAAAATATTGGATGATCGTTCTTCAACTCCCTTTCAAATTATTTTTTTTATTGGCTGTATTATTTTTTACTTGGAAATCCCATCGCAAAAAGGAATCCTTTTTTGGTCTAACAACAAAAAACTTCCAGGCAAAACCGTATTTTATTATCCTCATCCTGCTCATACCTTTAGCGGCCTTTGCTGCAACGCAGCACGATTTTTTGCAAGCATATCCAAAAGTGAAAAATATCTATTTTGTAGATGATCAGACACACAGCCCGTGGCTATGGAAATTGATTTATGAAATTTCTTACAGTCTTGATTTTGTTTCCGTTGAACTTTTCTTCCGCGGATTCTTAATAATCGGTTTCGTATGTTTCGCTGGCGTTGATGCCATTTTACCTATGGCTGCATTGTATTGTACCATTCATTTTGGCAAACCTCTTGGCGAATGCATTTCATCTTTTTTTGGAGGATTGATTTTAGGTGTGATCGCTTATCGAACAAAATCTATCTTCGGCGGACTAATCGTTCATCTTGGCTTGGCGTGGGCTATGGAGTGTTTTGGTTACGCCGCATCCTAAGTTTTGAATATTTGGTAATATATTTCTATTCAACCCACAGTTATCCAATGAATGCGGCTAACTCATGTTCATGGTGCCGCATTTCAAAATTGAAATTCAGTCGAGCAATCAACTCAATTTCACGTTTTCAAATTAATAAGCTACCGGCTTATAAGCCGGATTCTGTTTGACTGCGTTAGCAATCCCGCCATCATTTATCTTGTTCCGGCATTACTGCCGAAATCTTGCTGCCTACCCACCGGCATCGGACGAGCAGTCCTCTATCGCCGGTTTATGTGGCATTACAGCATGCAAGGTTTACCCGCGCGCTTCATTACTGAAACACGCCGTGAGCTCTTACCTCACGTTTTCACCCTCACCATTTTGCAATGGCAGTCATTCTCTGTGGCACTCTCTGTTCCTGCCTTAGGCTGGACCCGGCGCTTAACCGGTGCATTGCCCTTCGCTGTCCGGACTTTCCTTCACGCAAAATGCGAGACGATGGCGCGGCCGGTAGCAACGGTAAAAATACTTATTAATTGCTCAACGTGAAAATTGCAATATGGCTCGATTAAGTGGTCGGGCAACTGCCTGACATATCGGATTTCAGGAATTTCACAGATGATTACATTCCTGAAATTCTTTAAAGTGCGATTGAGGTTCGATGCAAAGACATCAATACTGAAAAAAAATTTCCGTCGCACCATATCCATAACGGGCATGATATTGATTGATGAAAGATTTTACGTTTCGTTTCATCCGAAGTAAATCATGGATCTCATCCCTTAGTTTTCCGCTGCCAACTCCATGGATCACGATCATCGAAGGCAAATGATGTACAAGGGCAAGATCAAAATATTTTTCAAATGTTTGAAGTTGCAAAGTGAGCATTTCAAAACTACTCATGTGACTCCAGTTGTCGGTTAGCTTTTCAATATGCAGATCAACTTCATGCCTGGGAGGTTCAAGCAGGTTACGAGCCTGTGAAACTTCATATATTTTATGATCCCTTGAAGAAGTGCTCACTTCCATTTTTTCTACAACGGTCTTATCCGGATATTCATCAAATAATTTATAAGAAAAAGTGGCTTCGTTTTTTTTCTTCATTTCTTCGACCCGTAAAAAGACATTCTTCGGTTTTATTTTCAATCCAGTTTCATAATGTTCTGCTTTCCTTTTATCCGGCGTCAATAGGGAAAATTCAAATTGAAAATTTGGGCTGTCGTTAATATCTTCAAATGCTATGTCATGCAAATAAAAATCTTCAAATGTGTGAATCTGATTGTTCAATTCAAAATCGTCTTTCCCAAAATAATTTAATGAATATGAAAAATGATAACCTTGCACCGTGTTGTTGATTAAATGCAATTTTAGTTCTTTTACAAACTCGTCTCCGAATTCATCGCTGTCAAAAACCGGCAGAAAAGTGAGCCAGACACCATCAGCAATCTTATTTTGATTTGATTTCTCTTTCCTGATATCATCCACATATTTCTTAGGTTTTTGAGCGAGGCTTCTTTCTGTGAATTTTTTAAAGTAAGGAAAGTCAAGCTGGTCAATGTATGCAGGAAATCTTACGCCATGCACATCGACCATAACCATTTCTTTATTAATGATATCAACAATTTCGCCTTCTTCGCTGGAGTGAAGTACGAGCACTTTATCACCGATCTCAAATTTCATTTTACAAAAATAACGATTTGACACTAAGGTCCGGAAACAGGGAGAAGAATTAAGAATAAAGGATCAACAAAGATTTGAGAAATATTTACAATTTATCACCCACACCTTTAAATTATATCTGTCGCAATTTGCTTTTTCTAAATCCGTACAAAAAATAAATCAACAATCCAAAACTCATCCATCCAAAAAATACCATCCAGCTTTTTGCGGGAATTTCAATCATTAAATACATACAACACAAAACCCCTAGAACGGGAATGATCGAATAATTGCGGAGAAAGCTAAAAAAAGCAATGATGATCGCAGCGATAACAAAAATAATAAATAAAATTTCCTGGTAACCTTCTGCTTTGAAATTAAAACACGCATCCGAAAGGCGTGCGCGGAATAGGAAAATAAATATGGCAACAAGAACTGGCGTAATGAATTTTCCGTTTACATAAGGAATCTGAAATTTGCCCGGCTGCTTTTCCA
>DATGFZ010000003.1:0-2200 GCA_035308805.1 Puia sp.
AAAAAAATCGAATCTTGGGAAATAATTTTATGCAAAAGACAATCATAACACTCGCTGAAAAAAAATTAATTGGGATCACAACAAGAACGAACAATAAACAACTATTTGAGAGTGACCCATCAACCAATAAAGTTGCTGCAATCGTTCAGAAATATTTTCATAATGGATTAGCTGAAAAAATTGGTGATCATAAAAACCCTGGCACCACTTTTTGTATTTATACAAACTATGAAAGTGATTTTAATGGAGACTATGCTTATTTTATAGGAGAAGAAGTCACTTCCTTTGATAAAATAAATGAAGGCTTTGAAAGCTTGATTGTCCCTGCGCAACAATATGCAAAATTTACCAATCAGCCGGGGCCAATGCCTTTAGTGTGCATCGATATGTGGAAAAATATTTGGAAAATGGAGTCAGCTGATTTAGATGGCAAAAGAGCATATATTGCAGATTTTGAAATTTATGACGAACGTAGTGTTGACCATAACAATGTGACATTGGATATTTATATCGGTATTGCAGGTTAATAGATAAGGTACTTTGAGGTGGTGATGAGATATCAATTCAATTTAGAAAAGGCGCGGGATAATATTAAAAATATTATTGATGAACTAGTTAATCATATGCAACATAGTGGCGCTATCATTGTTGCAACCAATAAAAAAACTATCTATAAAAAATATTTTGGTTATGCGGATATCCCAAAAAAAATTCCTATCTCTCAAGATACGCAACTTCTTGCCGGTTCAGTGACGAAGCAATTTACAGCTGTTGCAATTCTAAAAGCACTATTCGATAAAAATACTTATAAAAATGATCATAAAAAAATTAAAGATAATATAAAAACCGAATTAAATAATACGGTAGATCACTATTTACCGGCAGGACATGAAATTTGGAATGGTTCCATGCCAACATGGGCAAGTATAGTAACAATACATCAATTGTTGATCCATTCATCAGGAATCACTAATTATACGAGTCTACCTGATTATGAAAAGCAGAAATTTCTTAGACATTCAGATCTTATTGCTTTTTTTAAAACTCATGAACTTGAATTTAATCCCGGCGAAAAATTTTCATATAGTAATTCAGGTTACTATTTATTAGGAGTAATCATTCAACAAATTACTCAGCAACGTCTTGACACCTATCTGGAAAAAACTTTCTTTGATCCACTTGGAATGCGGTCAACTTTCTTGGCAATGCAAGGCACAGTGGATGATCTGATACGGACTGATGCCAGATTTTCACATTTATCTCGCGGATATCAGTATGAAATTGCAGAACAAGATACTAGTCTAAAAGAAGTTAAACGTTACGAGTCAATGGAAGTGCCTGGCGCAGCCGGAAGTCTTATATCTACGGCAGAGGATTTATTAAAATGGGATAATGCGTTATATAATGGGGAAGTAATCCCTACATTTTTACTTGAATTGTTTGTGCAACCTTATTTAGTAACAGAAAGACCGGATGCTTATTATGGCTATGGTATAGAAATAATGCAGTCAGAAATAGTTGGCAAATACTATTCTCATCGAGGTGGCATTCCTGGTTTTCGTTCCATATTAACATTTATCCCTTTATTGCAAATTTCAATTGTTATTTTACAAAATATTGTCGCAGATCAAGAAAAAATAATGCCCGAAATAGAAAAAATTAAAGCTGATCTACCTAAAACGTTATCGAAAGAGGAAAGCTTGCAAGAACTTGTAAAATTGGTAGAGGATAAATATCCCAATATCAATGAGAACAAGAAACGTTACGAGTTTTCGCCTGTGTACGATGTTATTATAAAAGCGATTGAGAATGTTTGCATTTCAAAGAGCACTGATTTAATTTAACCAAAGGAGATTTATTGTGACAAAAGTAAAGAAAAAGGTATCGGCATTAAAAAAGAAACCCGCTATGAAAACCAATAAAAAAACGACGTCTAAAAAACGTAAAGTATCTCCTATTCCAAAAGGCTATCATGCGGTGACGCCTTATTTGGTTGTCAAAGGTGGTATGAAAGCAATCAAATTCTATAAGAAAGCCTTTGGGGCAAAAGCCGTTATCTGCATGGAGCATGACGGAAAGGTGGGACATGCTGAATTAAAAATAGGGGATTCGAATATTATGTTAAGTGATGGTTGTTCCACAATGAAAACACCCAATCCAAAAGAATTAGGTGGAACGCCTGTGAGCATACATTTATATG
>DATGFZ010000004.1:0-3211 GCA_035308805.1 Puia sp.
CTTGCGCGATCCGATCGCTCCTGCCGTCCTCGCATGCAGACAAAGAAATTATCAGACCATCGGCATAAAAATTCAGCCTGGTAAAGAAAAGCAGGTGCTGAATGCTGTAGAAAAATTATGGACACGAACATTTCCAAACAGCTTATATGAATATCAATTTCTTGACGAAAAAATTGCCGGCTTTTATCAGCAGGAAAGTCAGTTATCACAACTTTTTCAAATTTTTGCGCTCATAGCCATTTTTATTTCCTGCCTCGGATTATACGGGCTTGTTTCTTTCATGGCAATTCAGCGCATCAAAGAAGTTGGCATCAGAAAAGTGTTAGGTGCCTCTGTAGCAAGCATCGTTTATTTGTTTTCAAAAGAGTTTACCGTATTAATCGGTATCGCGTTTTTCATTGCAACACCGGTTTCTTTTTACTTCATGCATCATTGGCTGGACGGCTTCACATTTAAAATTGACCTGGGAATTCAGTTTTTTTTGCTGGCGTTTATTGGAGCGATTCTCATTGCCTGGGCAACGGTAGGCTATAAAGCCGTAAAAGCCGGGTTGGCAAATCCCGTGAAGAATTTGAGAACAGAGTAAAACCATTGAACATCGATAATGGAAAAGGACAGTCAGGAGAACTTCCGTCACAGGGATATTCCTGTCGATATAAAAATGGAAGCGCATTGCAATCGTATCCAATTGTTCGGGCATGATTTTAGGACATTTTTCCTTTAGGAAATATTCTCCCAGATGAAAAAGGTCATCGTTCTATTTTTTATCTTATTGTTAGGAGGTTGTAAATCCACTTCTCCTTTTGCAACCAATCCTGATAAAAATGCTTTTAATAGCGGAACAATCGGTTCAGTAAAAGCAACAGACAATCCTTCAACCCAAGACCATCCCAGAATGACGCTTCCCCTAAAAGACTCAACCATTATGAAAACGGACACTTCGCACAGGCAAAATCAATTTGCTTACTGATCTTGAAACTGCCTGATGCATAAAACGGGCATTTTTGCCACGAAGCACTTAAAACTGTATAATAAACTACACAATGTTGCTGGTTGCGTAAAGAACGTATGCGATTTCATTGTGTAATTCATTGAGGGAATCTGCCAGCACAGTCTGATGATGCCGGAATTTAACGTATAAGAGTCATGGTTCCTTTTTTAAAAATTATTTTTCCAGTATATGTTGTTCCCTGAACCATCCAGACATATGTTCCGGTATCCTGAAGGCGGCCGGATAATGTGCCATCCCATCCTTCTGCCAAGCGCGAGGAACTGTAAATTAATTGCCCGTAGCGATTGTAAATCCGGAAAAATTGCAAGGAAGAAATGCCCACCGCAATTGGCTTAAAAATATTATTAATATTTTTTCCAGGCGTAAATGCATTGGGCACAAAAATGTCCGGCAAGGTCTTAAAAACGGTTACTTCTATGGATGCTTCTCCATAACAACCCAGGGTATCCGTTGCTTTTACAAAATATCTTATGGAATCATTATTGGATCCGAGAACAGCTATCGGATTAAAAATGGTGGTATCTGTTAATCCCGTTGAGGGCGACCACAAGAAAGTATCGCCGGAAATATCTGTTGATGACGCGTGTAATTGGAGTGGCTGATTAACTACGATGGCTGTATCATTACCCGCAAAGACAAGCGGGGGCGCCTGAACATTGATGGTTTGATAGGCGGAATCGGTACATCCGTCTGCAGCAATATATTGGTAAAGCAATGTATCAGTTCCGTCGCCTGCCAGATGCGGATCAAGCAAACCACCCGCAGAAATGCCTTTTCCGGAAAATAAAAAAGATCCGGAGATGCCGGTAAGTTCTGAGGCTTCCGTTATATTTAATGGCGGCGCATAATCACACACGGTTGGTATGGAATCAAATTGAACATGGGGGCTGGCTTGAATATTTACTTGCTGATCCATTTCATCTTCGCAGGAAATACCTGAAGACGAAAGCATTCGAATCGTGTAACCGGAATTATTTGCGGAAACGGGATTGGGATAATTATGTGAATATATTTTTCCAGGGTAAGGAAAAGAATCAGTGTAAGATACGCCGGAGGAATCCCCCCAGAATAACTGCACCCTTACAATGGACCCAAAATCTACAGAACTGGCATTGATAATTTGGATCGTCCGGTTGCTACAGAGGGCGGATGAATTAGTTACCATAAAATTTGCTTTGGGAACTGCACCATTTACCGTGAACGTTTTGACCGTGCTGTCTATGCAACCTTCGCTATTGGTAACTTTTAGATCAACCGTATAATAATCGGCAGCACTATAATGATGTGCGGGGTCTTGCTCAACCGAAGTATTTGGGTCGACCGCATTGGCATGGGAATCTCCAAAGTTCCACTGATATAAAAAAGGAAGTGTTGTGTTATCTCCCGTGTAACTGCTGTCATAAAACTGACCGATCGCGTCAGTGAGACAGATTTTCGGGGTAATGAAATTAACTTTTGGATTGGGATAAACTTTTACCACGACGCTATCAATAGAAGAGCAACCCGGTTTATTGTTGAACGATGTTTGTATATAGTATTTATGAAACTGAGCATTACTTGAATCGTTAGAAAGATGCAGCAGTGGCGAAGACAATGAGGTATCATTTAATCCTGTTGATGGTGACCAGGTATATGCATAAGCCGGATTTGACGGCCCGCCCAATTTTACCGTGTCATACGGGCAAAAACTGACACTGGTTCCCGCAAATGAAGGAGGCATCTGGGTGTAAATGATTACGTTTTTTATGGAATGCCTGTCAGTGTAACCGCCGGTGCTTGCGGTAAAACCCATATAGCCCGTAAAGGTAAATTGTTTGTTGCCGGATAAATACAAAGTATCGTTCACATATACGTTGATATTTCCGCTGTCGTAAGTTATTTTGGCGTGGTTATAGTTCGGAGACCGGATATAAGATAATTTTCCATCGGAATTGTCTCTTGTAGGACCCATCAGGCATTCTCCATAAATAATATTATTCGGATCCGAATCATCATCATACCCCTTTGCCCATCGTATCTCGATCTTTGGCATATCCTGATGCACGGTAGACGTATCAAAAGGGATGCAGTTATTCCACGTATCAAAACAAACTTTCAATCCATTTGCATTATCCGGTATTCCCAAACCACCGCCACGCACGTAGGCGGAAGGGGGTACATCCAAAAAACTAAAGGCTAACCCATCTGCCCCGGTACCAT
>DATGFZ010000005.1:0-1659 GCA_035308805.1 Puia sp.
GATTTATCAACACCTATAAGTACTGGCTGGAAAATGTTAAAGACTGGTGCATCTCGCGTCAGCTGTGGTGGGGACAACAAATTCCCGCGTGGTACGATGCCGACGGTAACGTTTACGTGGCAGAATCGACCCAGGAAGTAATTGGTCGATTCCCATCGCCGAATGGTCAACTAACACAAGACCAGGACGTACTAGACACCTGGTTCTCTTCCTGGCTTTGGCCCATTGAGGTCTTTAAAGGAATTACTGAACCTGGTAACAAAGATTTTATTTATTATTATCCCACTTCTGTTTTGGTGACGGGGCAGGATATCATTTTTTTTTGGGTGACAAGAATGATCATTGCCGGGTATGCGTTTGAAAATAAAAAACCGTTCAGCCACGTATATTTTACCGGAATGGTTAGGGACAAGCAGGGAAGAAAAATGAGCAAGAGTCTTGGCAATTCGCCGGACTTATTGACGTTGATCGATAAGTATGGCGCTGATGCTGTCCGGTTTGGAATCATGATCGCCTCGCCCGCCGGCAATGATTTGTTATTTGACGAGGCAAGCTTAGAACAAGGAAGAAACTTTAACAACAAACTATGGAATGCTTCCAAGTTGGTAAAGATGTGGGAAGCAAAGTTGGCACCGGGGCATCAGCCGGCCGATGTACATTTTGCAGTCGAATGGTTTGACAACAGGCTTAACGAAGCAAAAGTACATATTGAAGGTTTGTACACTGACTTTAAACTGAGCGAAGCATTAAAGACAATTTACTCCCTGATTTGGGACGATTTCTGCAGTTGGTATTTGGAATGGATCAAGCCGGAATTACAGCAACCCATCGATATAAATATTTTTGATAAAACAATTTATTTTTTCGAAGAGCTGATCCAACTTCTGCATCCGTTTATGCCTTTTATTACAGAAGAAATATATCATTTACTAAAAAAGAGAACGGACGATTTGTGTGTGAAGCAATTCAAAAAGACCGGGAAAATCAACCAAACGATTATTGATGACGGTGAGAAATTGAAAAATGCAATTACTGAAATAAGAAATCTCAAAGCAAAATTTCATTTCAGATCATTCAATGTATGGCTAACCGAAAAGAAAGATATTTTTCTGAATGGTATATTCCAGAAAAGCATTAAGGCGGCAAAAATCGGATATACTGAAACGCCTGGACCAGGATTAATGGCTATTCTTATCGGAGAAGATAAATTCTACATCGAATCGCAAGATAAGATCGAGACTTCAACTCAGAAAGAGAATTTGCTTAAAGATATCGAATACCAATTAGGATTTCTCAATTCGGTAAACAGGAAACTCACCAATCAAAAGTTTGTCCAAAACGCAAAACCCGAAGTGATCGCCTTGGAAGAAAAAAAGAAGGCCGATGCGGAAGCAAAAATAAAAGCACTTGAAAAAAGCCTTGCTAATCTTCAATAATAAATCCGTGAAGAATACATTTCTGCTCTTTTTCTTTTTATGCATTGCCTTTTTTTCGACCGCGCAGGATTTTGAATTGAGAATATTGGAAAACCTAAGCAGACACAGAACACCGGGTACCACTCGTTTCATGCAAGCCATTTCCAATTCGACCAGTTACATTACAGTCGGAATACCGGCAACGGCTTTTGTCATAGCAAACCTTGACCACGACAGGCAATTA
>DATGFZ010000006.1:0-1900 GCA_035308805.1 Puia sp.
GCGGCTTTCGGCGAATGGGGAATTGATGAAGCGCTTGACAGCTTATCCGCTTCAGGAAAAAGCCTGATTGTTGTTGGTATTGACAATGGAGGAGAAAAAAGAATGAGCGAATATAATCCATACGCATACGATCAGGTTGGCAAAGGTGAAGGAAAAGAATATGTCGAATATTTGGTGGAAACATTGAAACCATTTATTGATGAAAATTACCGAACGAAGAGAGACGCAGCGCATACTTATATCGCCGGGAGCAGCATGGGCGGCTTAATATCTTTTTATGCCATTCTGGAATACCCAAAAGTGTTTGGGGCAGCAGGGATTTTCTCTCCTGCATTCTGGACTGCTCCGCAATTATATGATGAAGCAAAAAAGAAGTCTGCGGCTGCAAAAGGAAAATTCTATTTTTATGCCGGCGGTTCAGAAACCAAAACAATGGTAAGTGACATGCAGCAGATTATTGATATGCTTCGCCACAATTCATCAGCAGAAATAAAAGTAGAGATTAATCAAGAAGGCAGACACAACGAATCCAATTGGCGAAGGGAATTTCCAAAATTTTATGAATGGATAAATTAACTGATAATAAAAAAGGCTGTCAAATGACAGCCTAGATTTATAAGTTAGCGTAACCAAATTACTTGTGACGATGGACTGGATGATGATGTCTGGAGTGATGCCTATGATGCTTAACCGGTCTGTGCTGAGCAAAACTCATCGCGACAAAACCAACCAGCAGCAAGGATAAAAAAAAAGATTTTTTCATGATATAATAAATTTAATATCCTGCAATTTACTAAAAATAAATCTAGATTTAAATACTTAAAGGATTTTAACTTCTATTTACCTCTGCAAAAAAGCCACATTGAAGTGGCTTGGATATTTATTTAGCCGGTGTCGTTTTCGCAGGCTTATTTTCCTTATACCGCTTATCCGGTGTTCCGTCTTTTTTCAGATGGGTAGTTGCGGGTGTTTTCGCAGCATCTTTATTTGCCTTATAACGCATATCAGGCGTACCATCTTTCTTTTTTGGTCCGGGTGAGGCGGTGCTTGTGGTCGTGGTTGCTTTTTTCTTGTCCGTTTTTGCGGGGCTTGTCTGCGCAAAAGTAAATCCAGTAAAAGCAAGCACAAAAGCAAATGCCAGAATAATTCTTTTCATACAAAAACAAATTTTAAGTTTTAGGAATTTTATTCGGTGTAAATCTATCCAAATAAAAAAATCTATCAAAAAAAGTTTAACTTAATCGTTATCAGCGTCTTTATTTATGGAGTGTTTATGAAAAAAAAGACTATTCCCTTAACTACCATTTAACTACATAAATGAGTGTTGAAAAGCAATTTTGCTAAACATATACAGTTTATTTATCCATGCGTTCATCTACGTTAAAATTAATCGTGCTCCTGGCGACCATTTTGACCACGATAATTGTGATCGTACAATTATACTGGCTTAAAAAAGTGTACTCGTTTGAAGAAAAACAATTTCAAAATAACGTGGTAAAAAGTATCCGGGGGGTTTTTGAAGATTTGCAGATGAACGACAACCCATCCATGATTTTTCAGCAGTTGATTGCAAGCCCCGGGCCAAATTATATAATTTTTAAAGCAGATACCCTTCCTTTAAAAGATTCATTGGCTTTTTATTTACAGCGTGAGTTTGCGGATTTTGATGTAATCACCGATTGCAAACTTGGTGCATTCAGCAAGGACACTAAAAAATATATATACGCAGAATATATTCCTGCTGCAGCAACCGGTTACCCCATTCAGGACGTAAATGACCTGCCCGTTTTTGATGACGATTTCGATCACATTTTGCTTTATTTCCCTCATCGCAGTAATTATATTTTGGAGCAGATGAATTTCTGGATCATCAGCAGCATTATACTTTTTATAACATTGA
>DATGFZ010000007.1:0-9637 GCA_035308805.1 Puia sp.
CAATGGTTTATTGGTTAATCAAAAAACAAATGCGGATGGTACACGTACTGATTCCTGGAAAATGGACCTTCCCAATAAACCTTATTTATTTTTTATGGGAGTCGGAGATTTTGCGGTAATAAAAGATAGTTACAAAGGCAAAGAAGTGAGTTACTATGTAGAAAAAAAATCTGCAGGTGTCGCAAGAAGAATTTTTGGATTAACTCCGGAAATGATTGCTTTTTTTTCAAAAGTCACAGGTGTTGATTACCCGTGGCCAAAATATACCCAGATAATTGGTGTTGACAATGAAAGTTTTTCAATGGAAAACACCAGCACCACTTTGCATGGCGATTTTATCGAACAGGATGCAAGAGAACTTGCTGATGGAAATAATTCAGAAGATGTGATTGCGCACGAATTATTTCATCAATGGTTTGGAGATTATGTCACGTGCGAAAGTTGGCCGAATATTACGCTGAATGAATCTTTCGCCGATTACGGCGAAACGCTCTGGCACGAACATAAATATGGAAAAGACGATGCGGATGGATATAACAACCGTGGAATGAGAGATTATTTAAGTAACCCAGACGACACTTTAAAATCCCTGGTTCGGTTTCATTATTATGATAAGGACGATGTTTTTGATGCAGTGAGTTATGCCAAAGGAGGCCGCATTTTGCACATGCTTCGAAATTATGTTGGCGACAGCGCGTTTACCAAATCTTTAAAATTATATCTCAGTACCCATAAATTTAGCAATGGTGAAGCACAGGATCTGCGGCTAGCATTTGAAGAAGTAACCGGGCAGGATCTGAATTGGTTCTGGAACCAATGGTATTACGGAGTTGGCCATCCAAAACTGGATATCAGTTACGATTATGATGCATCAAATAAATTAGCAAAGGTTTTCATTCATCAAACACAGACTGCAAAAACATTTACGCTGCCTTTTGCCATTGACGTATATGAGGGAGGAAATAAAAAACGTTATCGTGTTTGGATGATGAACCACGCTGATACATTTTCTTTCGTCGTAAATTCAAAACCAGATCTGATCAACGTAGATGGCGATAAAATCCTGCTCTGCGAAAAAAATGACCACAAATCATTGGATGAATTTATTTACCAGTATCATCACGCAGGTTTATTTGCTGACAGAAGGGAGGCATTGATGTTTGCCTTACAACATCAGACAGAAAACAAAGCGTTGAGTTTTTTAAAAGAGTGTTTGCGGGATAAATCATGGCGAATTAAATCTACCACACTCGAAGGTATTGAGGCTGACAATGACACGGTGAGAAAAGAATTGGAAGCTGACATCGCAAACATCGCTATGAACGAATCCTATAAACCGGTAAAAGCCCGGGCTATTGCGATTTTGGGTAATTATAAACAGGCAGGATATAAACAATTAATTCTTGCGGCGACCAACGATTCTTCCTATACGGTTGCCGGAGATGCATTAATTGCTCTGAGTAAGATAGATTCTGCAGCGGCATCAGAGGAGGCAAAAAAACTTTCATCTGTGCCGGCAAAAGGAGAATTAAAATATGCGTTGGTCAGCAATAGTGATGAAACAAAATTCGATGCGATTTATAATAATTTCAGTGGCTTAGCCTTTGGCAACGAGCAATTTTTTACCATAAAACCTTTCGCACATTTTTTGCGAAATGTAAAAAATACCGATAAAATAAAAAAAGGAGTTGATCTGCTGGTGAAATTAAGAGGCGATATTCCGCAGCAATATCATTCCTTCACAGATCCTGAAATCAATGGTGCGTTGAAAGAATTGATGGAGAAAAAACAGGCGCAAGGATTAACAGAACAAGCAGATTATATTAAAGCAAAACTCCCGGCAGATAATAAATAGGATAAAGAAGATGTCTGCAATGAAAAACAGGATGTGAAGAGATTGGTATATTTTGTCTTTTCTGATCTGCATTCTTTATTTTTTGTTTCCCCGCCCAAGAATTATTATCTGGTATTTGTTGGTTTTGCGATTATATTATTGAAGATTCGATTCCGCCCAGGTCTACATAATTTAATCAGTTATTGCCTCATCAATTGGGCTGCAGTTTCGACAGGCGGTGTCGATAGAAGAATTTCATTTAGAGATCCCGTCATTTGAGGCATTGCATGTCATCTGTGCCTTTTAGGGAAAAAGAGCATTACTTCAATTCCAGTAAAACGCACCTGGCATTCTCTTTGCCGCTGATAATTTCAATATTGCTATGGGGTGGAAAGAAATAAAATTTTCCAGCAGTTAACGAATGATTATTCGCGCTAATAATTCCAGATATACCTATTAAGAGGTGTGCGCAATTTGACTGTTGAATTCCAGCCATTTTTTCTGCATTAAGATCAAGGATGTAAACGTGCACTAATTTTTTTACGATCTCCAAGTGAAAATCTGTTTGGAGTATAATCCCACAGGTGTCGCCAGCCGGTTCTTTTTTTGCCAGTTCAATATCCATCACATGAAAAACTGAATCCCCGTCGTTCCAAACTTTGTGGGTAATCGGCTTTTCATCATAAGCAGCATAACTGGTTTGCGCCGGTATAACATTGGCGATCGAGGGTGCTGCGCCGACGATTTGTGTTCCGATTGTTGATTTGCTGAGAAAAACAATCACTGAAGGTGCAGCGTGAATATGCGTAAGTGTGGTATCGTGCGGTTTGATGTGAACGTCGATCAATCTTACATAATCATTCTCCAATACGACTTGGTGATGCGGTTCATTACGGACAGGAACCTGAGCTGAGAGTTTTATTGTGATAAGAAAACAGAAAAATAAAATGGAAGCAACCAGTATCGGATTTTTCATGAAATAAATTTACCCATTTATTGCAGCAATTCCCGGCAATTCTTTTCCTTCAAAATATTCAAGCATAGCGCCCCCGCCGGTAGATACATAACTTACTCTGTCAGCGAATCCAAACTGATTCACAGCTGCCACACTATCGCCACCACCAACCAGGGAAAATGCTCCGTTTTGGGTTGATTCGGCCACGGCTGTTGCAATTGCTTTTGTTCCGTGCTGAAATTTTTTCATTTCAAAAACACCCATTGGTCCGTTCCACAAGATGGTTTTTGATTTTTTTATCACGTTGCTGAATTGTTCGCAGGCATTTTCACCAATATCCAATCCCATCCATCCGTCAGGAATGTTGTTGCTCGGCGAGGTGGAGTCGTTTGCATTTGCATCAAATTTATCAGCGATCACCGAATCGGGAGGCAAATGAATACAAACATTTTTTTCTGCTGCTTTTTTTAATAGATCGTTTGCAACATTAAGCCTGTCATCTTCACACAATGAGTTTCCTATTTTTCCACCCATCGCTCTCAGAAATGTATAGGACATGCCACCTCCGATAATTATATCCGTTGCTTTTTCCAGCAAGTTTTCAATTATTAATATTTTGTCTGAAACTTTTGCGCCCCCAATAATTGCCACGAACGGTTTTTGCGACTGATGTAAAACTTTTTCCGCACTGATTACTTCGCTTTCCATCAATAAACCAAACATTCTTTTTTCCGGAGGAAAAAATTTCGCGATGACCGCTGTTGAGGCATGCGCGCGGTGCGCCGTTCCAAATGCATCATTCACGTATACATCACCAAGGGCTGACAATTTCTTCGCGAAGACCTCATCACCTTTTTCTTCTTCTTTATAAAAACGCAAATTTTCAAGAAGCAACACTTCACCGGTGCTTAACATGGTTGCAGTAACATGAGCCTGCTCACCGATGCAATCGTTTGCAAATAAAACCGGTGAGCCTAATAATTTGCTTAAATGGGTTACCAAATGTTTTAACGAAAATTTATCTTCCGGTCCGCCTTTAGGTCTGCCGAGATGGGACATCAAAATAGCGCTTCCTCCATCATTTATGATTTTTTTTATAGTAGGAATCGTTGCGCGCATTCTCGTATCGTCGGTTATTTCGAATTGATCATTCAGCGGAACATTATAATCAACGCGCACCAAAGCTTTTTGCCCTGCAAAATTATAAGAAGAGAATTTGCTCATACACTTGTCCCTGAAGGGGAATTTGGTTTAAATGATGATGAATTATCGGACTTTCACTGTTCATTAAGCATGGTGAACAAAGAACTATGGGTACACAGGTATCGTGATCCCGCATTTGCAAGGCTTAACAGCATTTAAGGTCCCTTTTACGAAATATATATAATCAACTTATTAATCCGGCAAAATAATTAACAGTGCGTACCAACTGGCTTACATAACTCATTTCATTATCATACCAACTAACCGTTTTCACTAATTGCTGATCGCCAATGGTTAGCACCTTCGTTTGTGTCGCATCGAAGAGTGAACCAAAATGCATTCCAATTATATCGCTGCTCACGATTTCGTCTTCAGTGTAGCCATAGCTTTCGTTGCTTGCAGCTTTCATTGCAGCATTAATTTCCTCAACCGTAACCTTTTTCTTTAGTATTGTTGTTAACTCAGTTAACGAACCGGTTAATGTAGGAACCCGTTGCGCAGTGCCATCTAATTTTCCTTTTAATGAAGGAAGCACAAGTCCGATCGCCTTTGCAGCACCGGTGCTGTTGGGAACAATATTTGCCGCTGCGGCGCGCGCTCTTCTCAAATCACCTTTTGGATGCGGAGCATCCTGGGTATTCTGATCATTTGTATATGCATGTACGGTAGTCATCAAACCCATTACGATCCCAAAATCATTTTCAAGCGTGTTGGCCATAGGAGCAAGACAATTTGTTGTGCATGAGGCACAACTTATAACCGTTTCACTTCCATCCAGAATATTATGATTTACATTGAAAACAATCGTTTTCATTTCGCCGGTTGCCGGCGCGGAGATTACCACTCTTTTTGCACCTGCCGTTAAATGTGCTTCCGCTTTTGCCTTGTCAGTAAAAAAACCAGTGCATTCCAGCACAACATCAACATTGTGTTGTTTCCAAGGTATCTCTGCAGGATTTTTATGAGCGTATATTTTTATATCTTCTCCATTCACCACAATAGAATTTTCTGTCGCCTTCACATCTTCATGAAAACGTCCCTGCGCACTGTCATACTTTAATAAGTGCGCCAACACTTTAGGGCTTGTCAAATCATTTATTGCCACTACGTCCACACCATCCATTTTATAAATCTGGCGATAAACCAGTCTGCCGATTCTTCCAAAACCATTAATTGCAACTTTAACTGTGCTCATAGTTTAACTATTTTAAATTAAGGCTGCGAAGCTACGACATTGCTTAATTTTTTTGATGTAATTTTTTGGTTATCAAAAAAGGTTTCCAATTTTTGAATGTTATCTCTTCTTCTGGCTTTCAGTGGTTTATAATCAAAATCAGGTTGCAGTACCATAATATACAAACCGCAAATGCTGTTCAAAAAGGATTTGGCAAATGTCTACTGCAAATATATCTTTGCAATCCTTTCGCGAAAAAAATACGCCAAGGCAACTGCGCTAAACGCCGCGTTGGTCAATCGGTTAAGACGCATCCCTTTCACGGATGAATGAGGGGTTCGATTCCCCTACGCGGTACCACACTGGACAAATCGAATTTGCTTTCGTTTTGTCCATTTTTATTTTCATTGCAAGCTTTTCCACATGGCATATGGTTTGAGTGGCGCAACACGACTCATGCAACGTTGCAAATGGCAATGCTACTACATACTAATGTATCGCTGTCGCGGGAGAATTCATCGGTTTGCTCGCTCAAGAGCCAAGGCAAAAAATTTAATTGCGCAAGCTTCATTGCGTAAGAAGTAAATAAACCGTGATTACAAAAGAGTAAAATATCTTCTAAACGTTCTTGCTCCAAAGAAAGGCTACCGCTCTGAACTTAAGGCAGCTAATAATCAAAAAAAAATATTTTAAAAAAAATTTGCGAAACCGATCAGTTGCGCATATATTTGCAACCGATTGGCTTCGCATCGAAAAATTTTAATTATATGAGACGAGACATTTTTCAGGCAATAGCCGACCCCACAAGGCGGGCAATCATCACCTTAATTGCATTGCAGGCAATGACACCGAACGCCATTGCTGACAACTTCAATACAACCCGGCAATCTGTTTCTAAACACCTTCGAATTCTCACAGAATGCGAACTGGTAAAACAGGAACAACATGGCAGGGAAATTTACTATACACTTGAAATTGAAAAAATGAAAGAGGTTGATAAATGGATTGAACAATTCAGAAAAATCTGGGAAACCCGTTTCAATCAACTTGACAAAGTATTATCAACGATTAAAAAACAGAAAAAATGAAAAGCAACTTGTTATTTGATTTTACCGTTGACAAAACAGCTCAGAAAGTATTCATAAACAGGGAATTTGATGCAGGTCTTTCGCTCGTATGGGATGCTTATACCAAACCCGAAATTCTTGATCAGTGGTGGGCACCCAAACCCTGGGCCTCAAAAACAAAAGTGATGGATTTCAAAGTTGGCGGACGAAGATTTTATGCGATGGTAAGTCCTGAAGGTCAAGAGCGCTGGTCCGTTCAAAAATATACTTCCATCACTCCAAAAACCAATTTCAAATTGCACAATGCCTTTGCGGACAAAGATGAAAACCCAGAATTGCCCGGATCGGAATGGGATCTGAGTTTCAGTGAACAAATCGGAAAGACAACAGTTCGTGTTACTATTTATAATGAATCCCTTGCCCGCATGGAGAAGATGGCTGATTCGGGTTTCAGACAAGGAACTGAAATGCAACTGAAAAACCTGGAAGAATTATTAGCAACCTTATCAAAAAAATGATTTTCAATTTTAAAGAGCTCGGATAAATTTTTAAAAAAGCAACAATTTAATAATCTAAAAATTAAAAATTATGGCACTTATCAATCCTCACATTAACTTCAATGGGAATGCCGAAGAAGCATTTACATTTTACAAATCAGTATTTGGCGGAGAGTTCGAAAAGATTATTCGTTTTAAAGACCTTGCAAGTCCTGAATTCAGCGTTGCTGAAAAAGAAGAAAATAAAATCATGCACATTGCTTTGCCTGTTGGCAAAAGTTTTTTGATGGCTAATGATGTGCCTGAAAGCATGGGCAAAACAAATGAAAATGAAAATAGATCTAAAATTTTTATAAGGGCAGAAAGTCGTGAGGAGGCCGACAAGTTATTTAACGGGCTTTCAGCGGCCGGAAATATCGAAATGCCTATTGGCGATAGTCCTTGGGGCTCTTATTTTGGTTGTTTTAGAGACAAATACGGTATTGAATGGATTGTGGACTTTACCCCTTCAGTTGCCGGCTGATCAACAACTGAAAAAGAATTATTTATCCATCTTAAGACTTTCTGAATTTTGTTAAGATATGGTTGAAGTTTTTAAAACAAATGTTCAAAAAAAGGCACAAAGCAAAATGCTGCTTTCTGTTTTGTCTGAAGCATTTCCTTCAGTCAAAATTAATTTTGACCTTTCAGATTGCGATAAGGTGCTTAGAGCTGAGGGGGACCATATAGAGGCGCTGCCCATAATGATACTCGTAAAGGAGTATGGCTTTTCCTGCGAGATTTTTGACTAGTAGCATAAACAAAGGGGAATTGAAAACCCCTATCGAGTAAGCGTAAATTATAAAATTAAATGACATGAGAAAAATAATCGTCTTATCAATGATTTCATTAGACGGCGTAATGCAGGCACCCGGTGGACCGGAGGAAGATACATCAGAAGGCTTCCAATATGGCGGTTGGATTGCACCGTTTGGCGACGAAGTTGGTGGAAAGGTTGTGCAAAGAGAAATGCAACAAGCGGATTATCTTTTGGGCAGAAAAACGTTTGAGATTTGGGCCTCCTTCTGGCCCAATCATGCAGACATTTGGCCCGGGATCAATGAAGGCACAAAATACGTAATGTCCAAATCGATGAAAAAGTCAGATTGGAAAAATACCGTATTTATCGAAAGTTTGGAAGAGATTAAAAAGCTCAAAAATTCAGCAGGTGCTGACATTCAGGTTTGGGGCAGCAGTAAACTTATTCAGCTGTTGCTTAAGAATGATTTAGTCGATGTGCTGCGGCTCAAAATTTATCCATTGACGCTTGGTCAAGGAAAAAAGTTGTTTGACAATGGCCCGATTCCGGCAACATTTACATTGACGGAGAGTACCGTTACCACAACTGGAGTGATTATTACCAATTACACGCGGGCTGGAAAAGTCAAGACGGGCACTGTTGGGGTTAAGCAGGAATAAAATGAGAAAAAAATAATTTCACGAAGAAAAAAACGTGCTGCTAAGAAATGCATAGGCGAAATTCGGACGGACAATCATGTTCCCCAGAATATTTCTATATTGGTTTTTATCATCGGCTTGAGCGTTTTGCAATTAAAGTTTTAATTCAGATGAAATTATCGTTGTTGGATCAGCACTATTGCCGAGGGACACAGCCACAATTCTTTCCCCTGGGGCTTGCTCGACCTATAGCTGTCCAGACTGAGCTGACTGGGGATTCCAGGTAGCCGTGTATTATCCCCTTTGGCCGGGAACCACAACAACAAGCGAAAAAAAGCCTGTCCAGGTATGCTTTATCATCGATGCAGCAGGAGTAAAGTAAAAAAGACATCTAGGGTAAAAGATTTTGACAATAAAAGCGTTTATTTTTTATTTTACCCGCCATAAAACTTCTTTGAATATTGAGGGCCAAAATAAAATGCGACAGTCCGAATTATTTTTAAAAGTATTTAAGGTGGAATAATATGATGATTTCGATCTTTTCCCTTTCGTTTTAATTTGCTTGTCAGCTAATAACCTTAAACCCTCGGGTATCAGTATTGTAAGTTTAATCTCATCGAAATGAAGTGTTTTTTCTTTATCTCTAACTAACCTTCTTAGCATCTCATACACTATTTCAAAATTTTCCCTCATATTGTTGTCATTTTATTTTTTGCATCAAAAAACTACGACATTCACCCGTGCATGCTATTAAGGCTGCCTTACGAAATCCAACTATTTTTATTGTCATCAATCCATCTCCACCATGGCTTTAATAACATGATTTTTTGGATCGAGCCAGGAATTAAATTCATCAGCAACCTTTTCAAATTTTTCCCGATGGGTAATATAGACAGATGGGTCAATAAGTTTTTTCTTCACGCAGGAAATAACCATTTCAAAATCTTGCCTTGATGCATTTCGGCTACTCATCAACGTTGCTTCACGTCTGTGAAATTCAGGATGACTTAAGATGATCTCATTTTTTTGCAAGCCAATTAAAATATATTTACCACCATGTGCCAAATATGTCAATCCTTTATTGATTGCTTGTTGATTTCCGGTCGCATCGATCACCACTGTCGGCATGTCGCCGTTTGTAATTTCGATCAATTTACCGGCAACATTATCTTTGGATGCATAAATAATATGTTCGACGTTCAAATTTTTTTTGCAAAACGCTAAGCGATCATCATTATTATCCATAGCGATTACTTGTCCTCCTGCAATGCGCGCAAATTCCATTGTTCCCAAACCAATCGGTCCTGCCCCGATGACAAGGACAAATTCGTTCGGGATGAGATTTGCCCGGCGGAGTCCATGTGCGCCAATTGCCAAAGGTTCAATTAGAGCCAGTTCATCATAATTTAATCCATCATTATGCACTAATGCTGCTGATGGAACGCAAAGATAATCAACCATGCCGCCATC
>DATGFZ010000008.1:0-10467 GCA_035308805.1 Puia sp.
AATGTGCTGGTTTTACCTGCGCCATTTGGTCCTAGCAAGCCAAATATTTCGCCGGTTCTTACTTCAAAGGAAACATTGCGAACAGCCTGGAAACTCCCGTAATAAATATTTAAACTGTTTACCGAAAGCACAGCATCTTTAAATTGATTATCCATGGAACTTTTTTTTAGCAGAAAGAATTGAATTCTGCTGCTAAGATATTCACTTCACCGGTTGTCTGCAAAGCAATTTGCGGTAAAGGCTTATTCTTTTCCGGTAAATGCCCGTTATAGAGCGGTGATGTTTTCCTTCGTGTAATGCAGAATGCATAGGCATGCTCAAACAGAACGGAAAGTCAACTACTTTGATGTCGGCTATTATTGCAAAAAGTAGGATATATCATACCGTTAGTCAATGTTGGATAAATTTTATGTAACATAAATTTTCCAATTAACTCAATGACTTTTTGAATATGATTTGGCAGCAACCTATAGACCCTTTCCGGTTGAAAAAAATAATTGAACTTTGTCATCCATATGAATAATCAAGCAACTCAAAAGACACAAGTAGTGATTGTTGGCGCAGGACCGACAGGATTAAGTCTGGCTATTCAATTAATGCGGTATAAAATTGACTTTATCATCCTGGAAAAAAATGGCGCTACTACTCCTTTTTCAAAGGCCCTGGTTGTTCAGGCCAGAACACTGGAAATATTTGAAGAAGTTAATATTGCACAAAAGGCGATTGCTGAAGGCAAAGCAACTATGGCGTTAAATGCCTACGAGAATGGAAAACGAAAATTCAAAATTGACGTTAATGGATTGGGAGAAGGCATCAGTCAATTCCCGTTTGCTTTATCGCTGGAACAATGCAAAACAGAAAAGTTGTTAGTTGATTATCTTACTGAAAATGGGAAAATCATTTCCTGGAACTCTACCTTCACTCGTTTCATTGAATCTGAGAATGGAATAACTGCATATTATAGGACTGCGGACAACGGCGAAATTAGAATAGAAGCTGATTATATCGTTGGGGCGGACGGAGCAAGCAGTTTGATCAGACATCAGGAAAATTTTGGTTTCGAAGGCGATACGGCTGCGAGTTTATTTTATGTAAGCGACGTCAAAATAAAGAGTCCAGTAATTTCCAAAAATGAATTGTACATGTTTCTCATTAAGAAAGGCTTCACATTATTCTTTCCAATGCAAGGCGAGGGGCATTATCGAATTGTAGGAATTTTGCCTGATGCAAATGAAAACCAAACTGAGTTTTATTTTGAAGAATTGATCCCCGATTTGAAAAAGCAGGTTGCTGTTCCGCTTGACTTTATTGAGACAAGATGGTTTTCTACTTATAAAGTGCATAGCCGCAAAGCAAATAATTTTAGAAAGGGCAGGTGTTTCATTGCTGGCGATGCGGCACATATTCATACGCCTGCTGGCGGACAAGGGATGAATACAGGTATTCAGGACGCGTACAACCTGGCTTGGAAGGTTGCATTAACATATCAGGTAAAAGTGAATGATGCAATTTTAGAATCATATAGCATTGAACGAGAAAAAAATGCCAGAGATTTATTAAACACCACTGATAAGATGTTTGGTATCATGCGTGGCTCGAATTTCTATTGGAATTTTTTGCGTTTGCAAGTATTTCCTTTGATAGCCCGAATTGTCATAAAAAGCAAATCGTTCAGAAAAAGAATTTTCCCACTACTATCGCAAACAGGAATAACTTATCATAATAGCCCACTTACAATAAAAAGCAGCACAGCTAACATTCATGCGGGCATAAGGATGCCCTATTTTGTATTTAAAAACGGGAAAAATATCTTTGAATTCTTAAGAGAGCCCTGTTTTAAAATATTGTTTTTTGGGGATGAGGAAAAAGCAAATTTTCAAAAGGTCATTCAGTGCTCTTTATCAGTCACGAAATTTGCCTTTTCCGAAATACCTGGTTCGATCTTTAAGTCCAAGAAAAATTTTTATGTATTGCTTCGCCCCGACAATCACATCGCTTATACCGGAAATGATATCGATATCTGCAATGAATATTTCTTAAGGATTGAAACCAAGGTCAAACCCTGATAAATAATAGTCTAATTTCCCGGCACTACCTGGTAAGCGTCTTGCCCATCCTGCGAAATCGGTTCGTAATACGTATTGTTATATACAAGTAAATCCTGCCCGTTTATATTTTGGTCCACAGCTCCGTCAGGAAGTTGCGAAATAATAGCACCAATCGGGGCCTGCACAACCTGATAGCCTGCTTGGATGTTCACATAAAATGTACCGGCAAAATAATAATAGTAAACATCACCAACCTGACATGTTTCATAACCATCAGGCAAATAACTTACGACAGCGCCCACCGGAGGCAACACGGCAGAATAACCACCACCCGATGGAATATAATAACAGCCGTCATCATAATAATACCACTGATTGCCGATAGAAAAACGAATGGCATTTGCGGCGAGCGCCGAAAGAAAGAATCCAACAGGATGCCAGCGTGGTCCCCAATAATAGGGATGATAAGGATGATAATTATAAGGCTGGGAGCGAAAAGATCCGGTATGATATACGGTTACATGGTTGTGCACATCCGCACGCGGATTTACATTCACATGTTCGTTACCGGTAACATTTCTGTTCATTTCAATATTATGGTTGCCGACATTGCGGCTGCCGCCATTGATGGTACGATTAACAGGGGAAACCGGCTCAGTGCGGGTTACAGGCGGGGTGCGATTTACTGTGACGGTACGATTTACAGTGACCGGCGTTCTGTTCATCGTTGGGGCAGGCCGGGAAAAATTTGCGTGATTGAATCGTTGGGCATTCGCCTGCTGAGGAATATTGATTGCCATTAAAGCGATGACGATTATAAAACAATATGATATGCATTTCATAATAATCTGGTTTAATTATTTGCTTGCAGTTAAAGAAACTAATTTTATTCTCTTGGCTTTTGGGGGTGCGGAGAAATCGAATAACGCATCCGGCAAATCGGGATTCACTTTCCAATCTGTAAGCGTCGCTTCGAATTGCGGATTCATTTCCTTGCTTGTGTAAACAATCACTACTTTGAGTGGCAGGTCGTACGCATCATCTGCGATCCAAAATTGAAATGTTTTATCTTTAGCTGTTCCTGCAACGTGGTAACATTCTTTTCCGTCAACTTTTGTGAGCCCGAGATATTGAAGATTTGTGGCCTCAGATAAAATATCATCAACAAATGAGGGATAAAAAAGATCTGCTGCAGGAAATTCAATTCCATAAATCCTGTTCACCGTATCAATCATTTCCATAACAGTTGGCGGGGCCGTAATCTGAGCGTATTGATTTCTGTCAAGCGAGTAATAAGTGAGTGTTTTGCCATTGTAAGAAATATACTTGGTACCTCTGTCCCCATCAGATCTCACAAGCAATTTATCGGAACCATGCATGAAAAGTTGTTGCTCATCTGAATGCTTTACCAATCCAAGCCTCCTGCTGGTAATATCATAATTTGATTTTACAGTAACGCTACAGGAATTGAGACTGCCAATCATGGCGCTCATCTTATCCAGTATGGAAACAGCAACCGTATCAATTCGTGGCGCCTGCGCCTTTGTTTGAATAAACAATGCGCAAATAGAAACTATTAAAAACATTTTTTTCTTCATGAGTTACATTTTAATGATGTTACAAAATGAATCTTTTTTAGGAAAAAAAATAAGAATTGGTGTCCGTTAACCCATTAATAACCTGCAGCAGTTTAATGCAGCAATTGAAGAGATGGTACAACTTTCATAGATCGCAATGCAAATGTAAGATGTTTTACGAATTGATGGTTGCTGTCTATTTTAACCCATACGTTCTTCATTTTGCCCATCTCGTTTGTATGTGGTTGTGGATTCTATTGTCGAGTAAAGGTTTGCTGGTTATAAGCGGGATGCAAAAATGCCCAAGAGAACCTCGAATGCCGGTTTATAAAAATATTTTAAACTTTCTTGCCCATCAATTCTACACTGACGCGATCCCTATTCGCTGCGTAAGGATTTCACCGGCTTTGCAATTGCCGCCCTGATTGCCTGGAAGCTCACTGTAAGTAATGCAATCAATATGGCAAGCAAACCTGCAATTAAAAATATCCACCAGGAAATTGGGACATGATAATTATAATTTGCAAGCCATTTGCTCATTGCCCACAAGGCAACGGGAGAAGCAACAATGATAGCAATCAGTACCAGGGAAATAAAATCTTTTGACAGCAATGTCGTGATACTGGCAACCGATGCACCCAGTACTTTGCGAACGCCAATTTCTTTTCTGCGAATTTCTGCCATACACGCTGCTAGACCAAACAAACCTAGACAGGAAATAAAAACAGTAAGCCCCGCAAACAATGAGGTCAATGTACCAGTTGTCTGTTCATCCGCAAATTTTTTCCCGTAATCTTCATCTACAAAATGATAATTAAATGGATATTCCGGATTATATAGTTTGAAAATTCTTTCAACCGCCGCAATATTTTCTGCAGTTGAATTTTGTCCATTCAATCTGATATGGATATTATTTAGCCAATTTGCATGTGGACCTTGTATAACCATTGGTTTGATTGTTTCATACGGCGATTGCAAAATAAAATCCCTTATCACACCGATTACATGCCAGTCCGCATCCCATGCACCGTGATCGATTATTTGACCGATCGGGTTTTTAAATCCCATCACTTTCACTGCCGATTCGTTGAGCAGCACTGCCGTTGAGTCCGAAGGAAAGTTTTTGATATCAATATCTCTTCCCTGCATTAGTTGCAGACCGGCCGTTTTTACAATATTGCCATCCGTATTATAAAAATTAAATTCAGTCCTGTCGTTTAGGCTTTTCCCTTTCCAGTCTGCCCCTCCGGAACTCCATCCTTCTGTCAATGGCGCACTGGTCTTACTTAGAGATAGTGCAATATTATTCGAAAGCAGATCATTTTTTATGAGTTCATAATTCTTGTTTACATCGCCTGAGATAAATGTGTTGATGATATTGTCTTTATTGTAACCCGTTTGTCTTTCTTGAGCATATTTCACCTGCTGCTCAATAATAATGGTGGAGATAATCAAGATGATCGCGAAAGTAAATTGCAAAACCACCAATATTTTTCGCGGGCCCATCAATGCATTGACTTTTTTGAAAGTACCTTTTAAAACAGCAACTGGTCTGAAGGACGAAAGAAAAAAAGCCGGATAACTTCCTGCTACTATCCCTGTAAATAAAATAAAAGCAGCAAATAAGGTCCAAAAATACAAACTCCCATATTCAATGATGAGTTGTTTGGTCGTGAGAAGGTTGAATGCAGGCAAACAAAGTTGCACAAAGATGAGTGCAAATATTGCTGCTACAAAAGAGAGCAAAATACTTTCACCGATAAATTGCAACACCAACGATTTTT
This sequence comes from Puia sp., assembly GCA_035308805.1. GTDB lineage: Bacteria > Bacteroidota > Bacteroidia > Chitinophagales > Chitinophagaceae > Puia. The sequence goes on from DATGFZ010000008.1 coordinate 5,410, forward strand.
TGTGCGCACCTATAACTTTACGAATGCCAACTTCCTTGGCGCGTTTTTCGCTCCGCGCCGTGCTCATGTTCATAAAATTTATGCAAGCGATCAGTAAAATTAAGATCGCAATTAATGTAAAGACTTCTACTGATTGTATCTTTCCGCCAGATGGGATTCCATTTTCAAAATTTGAATACAGTCGTAACTGACTTACCGGGTAAAGAAATGATTGCACTGTCCAGTCTTTTTGTCCATGGCTTTCGATAATATCTTTAATTTTCGCATTAACAGAAACTATATTAGTATTGGGCTTAAGCAAAACATAATTTCGTGTTGAATTATTACCCCAACTGCTGTCATCTTCATTTCTTGGTTTCATTATAGACCAGGGAAGCAAGTATTCGAAATCAAACTGAGTATTGTTTGGAAGGTCTTTCATTAATCCACTAACTGTGAAATTATATTTGTTATCAAGCTTGACTGTTCTGCCCATCGGGTCTTCATCGCCAAACAATTTCTTTGAAAGTTTTTGAGTAATAACAATATTTCCCGGGTTATTCAACGCGGTATTCATACTGCCTTTAATAAAAGGGAACTCAAACATGGTCAAAAAGTCCGGGTCAACCATTGTCCCAACCACATTTATTTTTTTATCGCCAACACTAAAAAGCAACGTCTCATCCCAATTGACTCTTGTTGCTTTTTCTATTTCCGGGTAATTTTGTTTTAGCGCGAGTGCCAAAGGTTTTGGCGTGACATTCCAGCATTCGATACCTTTATTGCTTCTGTCTCTGTTCCATGATTGAAAAAGCCTGTCGGTGTTTTTATAAAAACGATCATAGCTCAGTTCATTTTGAACCCACAATAAAATAAGCATTGCACTCGCCATGCCAATCGAAAGCCCGCTGATATTAATGACAGAAAACCATTTCCCGCGAACAATATTCCGGGACGCTATTTTGAAAAAGTTTATCAGCATAATATCTATTTAGAGAGGATCACGGAAAATTACTCTGTTCTCAAACTCTTCACCGGATTGGCAATGGCCGCCTTTATAGCCTGGAAACTCACAGTGAATAAAGCGATAATGAGTGTTAGCAAACCTGCCAACACAAAAATCAACCAACTGATATTTATTCTGAACGCAAAACTCTGGAGCCACTTATTCATTGTCCACCATGCGATTGGGAATGCAATCACCCCTGCGATCAATACAAGTCTTAAGAAATCTTTTGAGATCATTGCTACTATGCCGCTAATATTGGCACCAAGCACTTTGCGTATTCCAATTTCTTTTGTGCGTTGTTCCGCAGCATAGGTAACTAAACCAAATAAACCAAGACAAGCAATAAATATGGCAAACACAGCAAACGTTATAAATAGTGTTCCTGTTTGTTGTTCGGCTTTATAAATCTTATTGAAGTCATTGTCCATAAAGGTGTAGTTGAAAGGTTGCCCTGGCGTCATGCTGTTCCATTTGGCTTCAATTTGATTGATCACTGAAGGGATATTCTTTGAGTTGATCCGAACAGCGATGCTTCCCCAGTCGTCATCGTTTCTCATTACCAGTGGACCGACTTTATCGTGCATGGAACTGAAGTTGAAATCTTTCACAATACCGACCACATGATACGCCATTCCTTTGAGTGAATTGCCCTCTTTATATGAAGGGCGATACAATAATAGATGCAGCGGATTTTTATATCCTAAAAGCTTTACCGCTGCTTCATTTAGAATGATTGCAGTAGAATCAGAAAGAAAATCGCGTGAAAAGTTCCTGCCGCTATCCATTTGCATGCTTAATGTGGGGACATAATTTTCATCAACAAGAAATTCCGTTAAAATAACAACCTGCTTTACATTAAGGGTCGGATCACGAAACCATCCGTCCTGGTTAAAGCCACTTGACGTTGGAAGACTGCTGGTGATTGTCGCGTTTTCAACTCCGGAAATCTTGAGCAATTCCTGTCTGAATGGTTTTATTTGTTTGTCGAGAGACCAAGTGTCGTGCAATACCAGCACTTGGTCGCGGTTAAACCCAATTTTTCTGTTATGTATATAATTAAGCTGGTTATAAATCACCATGGTGCCAATGATCAATATTATCGAAATACAAAATTGAAATACGACCAGGCTACTCCGAAGCCAGCTGTTTTTGAATCCCTTTGCTATAGTTCCTTTGAGTACCTGCACAGGTTGAAATGAGGAAAGATAAAATGCGGGATAACTTCCGGCGACGCAACCGACGACCAATACCAATCCGATCAACACCGGCATCATCCATGAAGAAAATAATGTGCTCACGAACATTTCTTTTCGCGAAATCTGATTAAATAATGGAAGTAATAAAATAGCAAATCCTAATGCAATTAATAAGGAAAAGAAGCTTAGTAAAACAGATTCGGTTAAAAATTGTAAAATCAAATTTGATCTTGTTGAGCCTGCAACTTTTCTTATGCCTACTTCTTTGGCGCGGTTTGCCGAACGCGCGGTGGAGAGATTCATGAAATTTACACAAGCAATGAGCAAAATTAAAACGGCGATCACAGAAAAAATATACACATAATTAATATTTCCGTTTGCTTCAAATTCATAAGATTTATCTGAATGCAAGTGAATATCTGTAAGTGCTATTGCGGGGTAAATAAAATGGCTGCCGGACTGCTGAACATCTTTGGCAGTAGTATGCAATTCATCCATCAAAGATTTCATGAGATAAGTATTAATAATTCCATCCACACTTTTTTGAAGAGATGTTTTCGTTGCAGTTGGTTTTATTAATACATAGGTATGTTCGTTATTGCTTAACCAGTCAGTTTCATTACTGCCTTGTGAACTTCTCTTGCGGATAAAACTAAAATGGAAATGCGAATTCGACGGCATATCTTTTATAACTGCCGTAATTCTACAATAAGTGGAATTATCTACATACAAGGTTTTTCCAACCACATCTGTACTGTTGAAATATCTTTTTGCAGTGGTTTCATCAATCACGATAGTATTAGGCTCATTCAATGCGCTTGCTGTGTTTCCGGATATTACCGGAATGTTAAACACTTTAAAAAATGTAGAATCTGCAAATACCGCATGATGATCTTGTATATTCTGATTATTTTTTTTTACGAGGATGTCACCCTGGTAATTAAATCTTACCATTTGTCCGACCTGCGGAGATTCCCTTGCAAGTGTCGGTCCTAAAGGTGCAGGGGAAACAGATGCGCTAAACTCTGTACCATTAAAATAAATATCTGCATCGAGGCGATAAATTCTATCCGCATTCGGAAAGTATTTGTCATAGGTCGATTCATCTACCACATATAAAACAATAAGGAGACATACCCCAAGCCCCGCAGATAAGCCAATTATATTAATGGCGGAAAAGACTTTGTTTTTCCACAAGTTCCTAAGGGCGACTTTCAAATAATTTTTGAGCATAGAATTGTTTCCCGTTAGATGCTTTTTCCCGTGATTTTGTTACTTTGAATGACCATTATTTTTTCTTTTTTTTTAAGTTTTATTTAGAGAGCGTCATTTGTTCGTTAGCGGGCATCATTTCGTTGCACTCTTGTGCTGCAACGCGTTAGTGAACTTCAGGTTTATAAAATAAAACTTGGTTTGAATTTCATTTTGTATCTCATCGTCCATCTCCGGCATTAATGCCGGAGCTAATCGAAAACATTCTTTATTATCAATAATCCTTGATCAATTCTCGATTATTCAGCCACATGCCCATATCCTTTTTCACGCGAAGGGCACTTCATAACAAGAGCAAACATTTTATCCACACCATCATTTTTGAATACTCTCTGCATTCATTATCCCAGTCTCGCACTATTCTGTTCTTAAACTAATCATCGGATTTGCCATCGCCGCTTTTATTGCCTGGTAACTGATAGTGGTCATAGAGATAAACACCGATAAAATTCCTGCGCCCACAAAAACCCACCAACTGAGTTTGACACGGTAAGTATAATTTTGCAACCAAGCATTCATTAAATACCAGGCAACCGGCGCCGCGATGAGAAATGAAATGATGATGAGTTTTAAAAAATCTTTTGATAATAAGGTGGTGATGCCTGTTACACTTGCTCCGAGCACTTTGCGTACGCCAATTTCTTTTGTGCGATTTTCTGCCATGTAAGTTGCAAGACCAAACAATCCTAAACACGATATAAAAATAGTAAGTCCTGCAAATAAAAATGAAAGTTTTCCCGTGCGGCTTATTTCCCTGAATTTTCTGTCGTAAACATCATCAGCGAAATAATATTCGAAAGGGTATTGCGGATTATATTTTTTAAAAATAGCTTCTGCTTTTGCAATATTCACAGCTGTTGGGTTTGCAGGATTTAATTTGAAATGTATTACCTGGAAAAAATGTGATGGACCCTTTATCATCATCGGGTTGATGCTGGCTTCAAACGGCGACTCGAGGATAAAATCCTTCACAACCCCCACCACATGCCATTGCTCTACATAATTTGTTCTCCGAATGATTTGCCCCACAGGATTTTTCAAATGCATTGTTTTTACTGCAGATTCGTTTAATAACACAGCAAAAGTATCTGTAGGATTTTTGTACACATCAATATCGCGGCCTTGCAAAATCTTTAATCCTACCGTTTTTGATAAATCGGCATCGGAACCCAGATCAATAAAATTAGTTCTGTTATCTTCAGCCGTGCTGCCTTGCCATTTATATCCAGAGCTACTGTTCCATCTTTCTGTGATTGGACTTGCAGTGCGCGTGACAGATATTGCCGCTCCACTTTTTATCAATTCATCTCGGATGATTGGATAATGCATATGAGCTTCTCCCTGAGCAAATGTAAATACGACGTTATTTTTATTATATCCAAGATCCCGCTCGCGGGCATATTCAATTTGATTTTGTACAATGATCGTTGAGATTATCAGAATAATTGCGAAACTGAATTGTAAAATAACCAGCACTTTTCTTGGCGTGATCAAAGCACCCGATTTTCGGAAAGTTCCTTTTAAAACATTTATCGGTTTGAATGATGATAAATAAATTGCCGGATAGCTTCCTGCAATAAGACCGGTAATCAAAATAAAACC
>DATGFZ010000009.1:0-7911 GCA_035308805.1 Puia sp.
CAGCAGGATACTTTTTTTCAAAACGGTTATTAATACCACTCCGTAAAATAGCTGATGAAGTTAATGCCATTTCAGTGCAAAATCTGTCAGGCAGGATAAAATCCGGCGCGAGCAATGATGAATGGAATTATTTGTCGGTAACGCTAAACCAACTCCTGAACCGCCTGCAGGAAAGTTTTGATATTCATCGCAGGTTTATTTCGAATGCTTCGCACGAATTGTTAACACCCCTTACTTCAATATCCAGCCAGCTTGAGGTGTCTTTGGACCGCGACAGGGAAGCCGCTGCATACCGCGTTGTCATGGAATCCATTTCTCAGGACATCCATCAATTGGGTCGTCTTACTCAAACATTGCTGGAATTTGCAAGTGCCTCCGGAGATCCGAACGGATTGGAGATTGACCTGGTTCGCATAGATGAAATCTTACTGGCGCTACCGGGAGAAATCGCAAAGCTCAATAATGTTTATTCAGTAATATTAATATTTAAAGAATTGCCGGAGGAAGATGAGAAGTTATTGGTGTTTGGAAACGAAGCTTTGCTATCTACAGCAATAAAGAATATCGTTGTCAATGCCTGCAAATACTCCGATAGCCACCGGGCAAAAGTGAAACTTCATGTTCACGAGAATGTGATTACCATTTCCATTGAAGATGAAGGCAAAGGAATCCCGGATTCAGAATTCGATAAAATATTCCAGCCATTTTACCGGGTCGACAATAAAAATATCAATCAGGGATTCGGATTAGGACTTCCTTTGGCCGATCAAATCATTAGATTGCATAAAGGAAGGATTTGGGTAAAATCCGAAATAAATAAAGGGACTGTTTTTAGCATTGCTCTTCCCTCGGCAGGGAGTTTATTGCATAAAAAATGAAATTCGTGGAATGCGTTTTGTTCAATTTTAAATTTTTCCGGTACCAAGGAATATAAAAAAATTATCCAAATGCGAATCATCGACAGAATAAAAAAGGGATTAAAGCACACATTTGACAGGGTTAAGAATGAACGCATCAAATTAAATCTGTTGCAGGCAATTCCATTTTGGGTGGCGTCTGTCATCACAGGATTGCTTGCCGTACTGTACACAAAACTGTTTTCGTTGGCTGAGCATGGAACTTCTTATATTTTCCAGCATGCTGCCTGGTCGTTTTTTATTATTACACCTGCCTGTTTTATTATTGCCTGGTGGCTGGTCAAGAAATTCTCTCCCTATTCGCGTGGAAGCGGCATACCACAGGTAATGGCATCCATCGAACTGGCCACACCGAAAGAGCAGCATAAGATAAACAGGCTGCTCAGCCTGAGAATTATTTTTGTCAAAATACTTTCCAGCCTGGTCATGGTCTTTGGCGGAGGAATAATCGGGCGTGAAGGCCCCACCATTCAGATCGCCGGATCCGTATTCAGAAAAATAAATCAATGGTTGCCGAAATGGTGGCCTAATATTTCCAGGAGAAATATGATCATGACGGGCGCTGCCGCAGGTCTTGCAGCAGCTTTTAACACTCCGCTTGGCGGAATTGTTTTTGCTGTGGAAGAACTAACCAAAACCCATATCAGTTATTTCAAAACAGCTTTGTTCACGGCAGTTATTATTGCGGGGCTCACCGCGCAGGGATTACTGGGGCCTTACCTGTATATCGGTTATCCCGATGTGAATAAACTTTCTCCTTATATTTTTTCCGGTGTTATTGCAGTAGCCATTGTCGCAGGGCTGGGAGGAAGCATTATGTCTAAGGTAATGCTCATCATGCTGAGATGGAAAAGTAAATTTAAGTTTAGTTATCAGCAGGTGTTATATGTTATCGGATGCGCATTGATTATCGTATTCCTTGCTTTTTTCATCAACCAAAAGATCCTTGGCTCAGGAAAAGAACTGATGACAGAAACTTTATTTACATCCAATAAATTACTACCCTGGTATATGCCGCTATTCAAAATATGTGGTCAGATTCTTTCTTTTACTACCGGCGCTGCAGGGGGTGTCTTTGCACCTTCACTCAGTGCCGGCGCGGGTGTCGGGGCCGTGTTTGCAGGCTGGTTCCACTTATCAGACGCCAATGCAAACCTTCTTATCCTGTCCGGCATGGTTGCATTTCTCACCGGCGTCACCCGCACTCCCTTTACTTCAGCTATTTTGGTGCTGGAAATGACCGATCGTCATAATGTAATTTTTCACTTAATGCTTGCGGGTATGGTTGCTTCTCTGGTCGCTTTGACAATCGATAAACACTCACTTTATGACCACTTGAAATATCAATATTTACATGATATAAACGAAGAAGAAAAATTGCAGGACTTGAGCAAAAAAATGGACAGCGAAAAATATTAATCAGGCTTAAAAAATTCTACTCATAAATTCCAGGATGTGAGGCCAGATACGGAATGAAAAAAGCTCCCAGCATACAGGTAATGATTTCCATTCCTAAACAAAGCCCCCGAAGTCCGCTAAATAAATTACCGCCATCGTCCTTTGTGTCGGCAACCGTGATCAGCAATAAAGCTCCGAGTAAAGCAAGGAAGAAAAAAATAAACCAGGCCACCCCCCGTGATAAATGTCTTTTTATCAGATAGTAACAACATCCGGCAAGGCCCAGTACAATCGGAAACCCGATAAAGATGGAGAGTGGCATGATGATTTTTGCGGTAGCAAATCCTGTAGTGTCTCTGTAGGCTACCATGTAAATTAAATTCAGAAGCGCTGCAGCAATACCCGCCAGGATACCTGCTAGCAGGGATTTCGAAAAAGAAATTTTGTTATAAACAACACTCATATCAAAACTGTATGATAACCCTTCATGCCGGAATTTATGATTTACCAGAATTTTGCATCTCAATTTCTGAAAGGCAAACTAAGTAGTACAATAAATGTTCCCGTAATTGAAACATTTCCATTTGAATGAAATAGAGTTTGTATTCATTCAAAAATATCAGTTAAGGGTAAATAAAACCACATTTCACAATTTTTTTGAGAAGCAATTTCAACAGGATGCATTGATCCTGAAAAAATATTCCGATAGGCAAAATTGCCTCATCTCCCGGCACTTAATTATCAGGTGATAAATTTTCTCATCCTGAACGGGATATTCATTGTAAAAAAGTCTGAAGGGAAAATCCAGAAGCCAAAATCCCGGATTCAACACTGCGAGCCGATTTGTATACCATGTGGTAAAATATTTTTCTAAGGAACCAACTGATCAATGAAATCAACCAATGGTCATCCGCTGCATTAATCCTGCACATTTCCGCGTCTTTTTTTGTCCGAAAAAATTACATTTAATAAAAAAAAATAATCTAAATTGTTATTATGAAATGAGCTGAGCGATCTGATGATTTTTCAGATCCTGCAGGAGGTTATTTTTTCGGGCGTTTATTTTATTAGCAATTTTATTTAAAACATCATGCTGCGAAATAAAAATAGCATATTCTTTATTTCAGCTTCACTGTTCACTGCTATTGCTTTTACGCAGCACCCCGATTTCAACAAAATAGACAGCCTAAGGAAAATTTTGCCAACCAAGCATGGTATGGACAGGATAAATTATCTTAATGCCATTGGCATAGAATACTGGTGGCCCTCTATGTCACGCGCTGACACGATCACCCAATTGGCTAATCTTGCTTATAAGGAATCCAGGACTATTGATTATATCCCGGGAGAAGCCACCTCCATCATGCTTCTTGGCGTCGCAGAAATTTTCAGGTTGTATTTTAACAATGCCGAAAATTATTTACGACGATCCTTGAGCGTATTTGAGGAGTTGCACGATGATTTTGGAGAAGGATGGTGTAGCAGATGTGATAACCTGGTGCCCACTGCGTAAAAACTGCTGACTGCAACCTTGATGAACAATTGCTGATTAAAATTCTTCATATGGTATCCATGGAAAAAGACCAGCCTGATCATACGATTCCCCTAACCATGAAGGCCATACGTATGCATGGTCATGGAGATTCAGGTGTTCTCTTGTATGAAGATGCTCCGGTGCCTTCTATTCTTCCGGATGAGGTACTCGTCAAAATTCATTCAGCAGGTGTTAACCCTGTGGATTGGAAAATCAGGTCAGGTTATGGGACTTACCGGGACGCCTTTTCGTTTCCACTGATTCCCGGCTGGGATGTGGCGGGAACCATAGCGAGAGTGGGTTCCCTTGTAAAAACCTTCAAAGCAGGTGATCAGGTTATCGCACGCCCAGAACCCAGGGGTAATGGAGCCTATGCCGAATATGCTGCTGTTCGCGGATTTGAAGTTGCACATGCCCCGCTCAGGATTCCCCTGCAAGAGGCAGCCGGAATACCGCTTGCTGCTCAAACCGCATGGATGGGAATCTTTGAAAAGGGAAACCTGCAACAAGGTCAGCGGATACTCATCCATGGGGCTTCAGGTGGTGTAGGAATTTTCGCTGTACAGTTTGCCAGGATCGCTAACGCTCATGTTATCGCGACCACCTCGGCAAAAAATATACAGCTCGTCAAATCTTTAGGAGCAGATGAAGTAATCGATTATAAAGAAGAGGATTTTAGCGAGAAAGTGAGTGATATAGATCTCGTTTTCGACCCTATCGGTGGCGATACCCAGGCCAGGTCATGGAAGATAATTCGGAAAGGCGGCGTACTGGTATCTTCAGTCGGAACAGATCAACATGCCGCCAAACAATTTGGAGTGCGCACGGAAGATTTCCGGCTGGTTTCAAATGGCTCCCGCTTGCAGGAGATCAGCACTCTTGTAGATGCAGGGTTGGTTCGTGTGATCATTGCAAAGGAATTTCCGCTCCAGGAGGCAAAGGCCGCGCAGGACCTGAGCGAGACTGGTCACGTTACCGGCAAGATCATTTTGCGGGTGGAATAGAGATCATTTTCAGGCAAGAATATCAATCCAATCATGTTGCTGTCACAACGGATAGAAAAACTTTTTAAACGCGCTTGCTAACGGTTAGTTTTAACCGAAAACACTATTGAACCTTTTACTGCAAACAAATCAGCAGATTATCTTTGGGGCGCCACCAGGCAAATTTCTGCTTTGGCGGCAGTGCTGCCCCGGGGTTCCTACAGAATAGAACAGACAAAAAATTTAATTTGGCTCCGCAAAAAATTTCAATGTATGGAGATACCTGAAAAGCGAGCAAAACTCATAGCGAGCCTGATAAAGGCGGGAGAACTTTGGATTTCCGGGGAAGAAGAGGTTGACTCATTCTTCGACACGGTCAATTTTCGCTTCCATGGCGCTGGTGGTTTCGAGACCGACTATGCTGGACTAAGGAACTATTTTAAATCAGTTCGCGCGGCCTTTGATGAGCGCTCGATTAAACGGGGCATAATAGTCGCTGAAGGAGATTATGTTGCTTGCCAGACGTGGATCAGGGGTAAATTTGTTAGAGAATTTTCGCAATCCCCAGAAGGCCCCTTACCACCAAACGGGCAACATATAACCTTTGAGCTTACCAATATCTTCCGATTTGACGAACAGGGCAGGGTTGCGGAGGAATGGGTTCAGACAGACCAAAGAAGTCTTCTCCGCCAGCTTCAGCTCTAGGTTAAAAGCATTATTGAAGTAAGTTCTCCGGCTAAGACAACGGTGTTCGGCTAAAATATTAAGCAAGATAATCGTCTCTCTAAATAAAGATCCATGAAAATACATCTCGCGCAGTTCCCGGCATTATTCCTTTTGGTCCTCGCTATTGTTCTGTTTTGGGGATCCCGTTTTTTTCTTCACCGGTCGAACCGGGTTTTTTCGCCTCCGGAATTCATTCAAATCATGCAAACAATGATTGCCAATCCTCCTCGCCATGCTCAAGATTATGCCATCTTGCATTTTGATTTTATTCCTGTCAATCTGGTTATCTCGAATTCACAGTTGATTCATCAGCCGATAATAAAAATCTACTCCAAAAATGAGAGATAACGATACAAAAAGAATTTCCAGGTTAATGGCAATTCTAACTCAATTACAAACGAAACGAACACTGACGTCGACAAGGCTTGCCGAAAAATTTGGTGTCAGTGTAAGGACCATCTACCGGGATGTAAAAGCATTGGAGCTGGCAGGTGTTCCCATATTGGCAGAAGACGGGAAAGGATATTCGCTGATGGAAGGGTATAGAATTCCGCCGGTGATGTTTACCGAAAATGAGGCGAACGCTTTAATAACTGCAGAACAATTAGTATTAAAAAACAGAGACAGCTCACTCAGTAAAGAATATTCGGAAGCAATCAATAAAATAAAAGCAGTCCTGTTGTATTCTACCAAAGAGAAAACTGAATTGCTTTCCAGAAGAATTGCAGTCAGTCCAGCCATATCCAACACAAGCTCAAGCAACTCTTTAACCTTAATTGAAAAGGCACTTACAGACTTTAAAGTTTTAAAAATTATTTATCAGTCGGAACATAAAGACGAAAAAACAGAACGAAACATAGAGCCATTTGCCCTGTATTATAACTTGCAGGAGAGCTGGACCCTTATTGCGTTTTGCAGATTAAGGAAAGATTACAGAATGTTCCGTTTAAGCAGAATTTTAAAAATTGAACCGGTTGATTTGGGATTTAAGCCACACAAGCTGACACTCAAAGAATATTTAGACAGTAAAGAAAAAAATTTCAAAACCCCTGACACACCCTTGTCATAACACCATTTTACTTTTGTTACATCAATTGATTCGCAAATAATTAAAACAAAAAAAATGGAAAACATGAGTTTAGTGTCACTAAGAATTATCACCGGGCAAATTAAGCAGTTGGTTCATTTTTTTGAAAAGGCAACCGGGGTAACAGCCAAGTGGTTAACAGACGATTTTGCTGAAATAGCCTCAAGTTCCTCCACGCTCGCAATTGGAAGCACCCGGACCTTAGCTTATTTTGGAGAAGGTGTAGCTCAACCTGCCGCGAACAAAAGCGTAATCATAGAATTCCTTGTTAAGAATGTGGATGACGATTACAAGAGGATTCAAGACTTAACCAGCGAGATTATTCAGAAGCCGACAACGATGCCATGGGGAAATCGTTCATTGCTATTTCGTGACCCGGACGGGAATTTAATTAACTTCTTTACGCCAACCAGTCCCGATGCTATCAGTAAATTTGCTTAACTAACATCAACGCACAACCGAACCAAAGTATATTTTGAATAGTTACTCATCCCAATGCGGCCTGGAATTCAATCTATGGAACGGGGTAATTTGAAAAAATTGAATATTGCAGCTAACCATATTCGGTGAATTCAGAAGTATTTTAAGGAAGAGTAAAAAGAATGTCTACCCCGGATGCCAAAGTTAATGCCATGCCTTATTTAGAAAAAAATCAAATTAAAACAGTAGAAATATTGCCAAGTAAAAACTTCGTCAATCAGGTCAATAATTACTTCATAAATAGGGCTGTAAAAAATAAATTAGCACCAGAGCAATTTGAAATTCTAAATGAAAATTTTTTAGAAAGTGTTGATGCAAAATTGCTATTATTTTGTATCAACTATATTAATTTGATGACTAACCCAAGAATTGTTACTGAAGAAACATAAGGTAGTAATGATAACAAAGGATTTAAAAAAATCCAGGCTTTGAGTAAAATATTGGGTATAGGAGCAATTACTTTACCAAACTTATTGATAGAATTAGATGGAATAGATTGTAATTTTGCATGAAACATTTTTAAAAATTAGAGATGAATTCAAATAAAAGAAACCCAAAAACCAACCGACATTAATTTGCTGAAACAAGATATGAAAGTTGAAAAAGGTCAACCAACATTTTTTTTGCCTGCATTGAAAAAGCTAATAAAGAATAAAGCAAAAAAATAATTCCGAGTCCCGCCAACTAACGTCAATGCAAAATATTGGCTGTAATTTATTTGAAACTTTGTGTAATTCGACAAATAATATCATCTTCTCTAAAAAGTAGGCATGATAAAGGATTATA
>DATGFZ010000010.1:0-7294 GCA_035308805.1 Puia sp.
CATTGATAAAAAAGTATTGCAGCCAGGGAACTGGGTTCTTATCGCCCCCGACCTGACCTCCTTTGTTGGTCCATGGGGAATTTCTTATGCGGCAAATTTAACGCCTGATTCCGCAACCGGTATCGGCACCTGGACGGATGATGTATTCATTAAGACATTGCGCACCGGAAAACATCTCGGTCAGGATGGCGGCCGTCAGATACTGCCGCCCATGCCCTGGGCATTTGTCGCGCAATTCAACGATGAAGATCTCAAATCCATATTTGCATACCTGAAAGCCTTGCCCCCGGTCAGCAATAAGGTTCCTGCACCGGTCTCACCACCCGATATGGCTAAGTTGAAATAGTGCTTAATCATCGATCACTTCTTTGGGTAAGGTAGTGAAGGGCAAATTCACCGTTGGCGAAAGGTTTTGTCCCCACCAGCCTGAGTTTTATTTTATCGGGCAGGGTGGTAAACAGGGGAATCCCCTCGCCAAAAATGGTGGGGTTGATAAATATCCAGTAGCTGTCTATCAGGTTATCCTCCATCAGCATGCGGGAGACGGAAGGACTACCGAAGATCATGATGCTTTTACCGGGCTGGTCTTTGATCCTGGTGATTTCACGGGACAGGTTCCCCGAGATTATTTCTGTATTGTCCGGATGCTCACCTGCCAATGTTCTGGAGATGACAATTTTTTTAGCCCCGTTATACCAGGTGGAGTAAGCGATCTCACCTTTTGTCGCTTGGGGCCGGTCCTTTGCCACCGGCCAATAATCGTTTAAGAGGGTATAAGAAATGCGTCCGAATAAAGCCGTGTCGGCTTCTTCGGTGAGACGGCAGACGAATTCCAGGTTTTCCTGGCTGGCCTCAAAACCATCCAGTTCGCCATTTATTCCCGAGACAAAACCATCAAGGGAGGTATGTACTACCAAGATTAAATCTCTCATACCGGTGTTGATTTATTGTTTGAAATTTGATCTTTCCATGCGGCAGTCAGCGAAGACTTACAGCCCCGGATGATCATTCTTCGGCTTTGCCTCATTTCCATTTTTCATCTTGGTAACCCATAAGTAAACAGACCAGATGACGGTGACCGCAAAAAGAATAAGCACAACCAGGTAATGCACTCCAAAAAAGTTGTGAAAATAAGCCCCGACTAAAATGTAGGCGGTAGCAATACAGAGTTTTAAAGGAATCAATTCCGCATTGGACCAGGTTGTTTTGATGTTGAAAAAGTTCATGTGGTTGTTTTTATTTTTAGTCAAAGTGCGACCAATCGCTGGGTCTTCCACTCATCCTCCTGCCTTCCGTAAATAAGTGTGCGCCGTGGTTTTTGTCTTGCTGATCGCGCCCGATTTTATTTTTTTATGTCAGTCCCCATGGTGATACAAAGCATGGCGACGAGTAAAATAATTTTTGCACAGAAATCTTTTATCACGTCAGGATATTCAAAATTAGGTGAAACTTTTACATCCCGGCAACCATCCCTGATGATTAATTATTGTCCGACATGATTCGAAGGAGGCGCATCTGAACTGCCATTCCATTTCATGAAGGCAGCAGGTGCAGGACATCTTAATTAAAAGATTGCCTGAATGCCAACGGCGAAAGACTGGTCTTCGTTTTGAATAATTTGCTGAATGATTGCGGATGTTCAAAACCCAGTTCATAGGCAATTTCACTTACGGACAGATCGGTGGTAGATAATTTCTCTTTGGCTTTATTGATCAGTTTATCATGTATATGCTGTTGGGTGCTCTGCCCGGTTAATGTTTTCAATAAGCCGCTTAAATAATTAGGCGATACGTTCAATGCCGCGGCAATATGCTGAACGGACGGCAATCCTTTTCTTGCCAGGTCAACGTCGTTGAAATATTCATTGAGCATGGCTTCCAGGCGATCCAGCATTTTATGATTGGTAATTTTTCTGGTGATGAATTGCCGGTGATAGAACCGGTCGGCAAAATGGAGCAATAATTCGAGTTGCGCGATCATGACGGGCTGACTGAACCGATCAATATTGGCATGATATTCCTCGTGAATGTTTTGCATGATCGCGATGATCGTCTTCTCTTCCTTATCGGAAAGAAACAACGCTTCATGTACCGAGTAGTCAAAATATTCGTATTGCCTTATTGTTTTGGCTAAAGGGGTATTCCATAAAAAATCGGGGTGCACGAGCAATAGCCACCCTTCGTGTGTTAATGCCGAATCTTTTTCGATTTCAATTCCAAATACCTGTCCCGGCGAAATAAAGAACATGATGCCTTCATCAAAATCATATTGTTGCTGGCCGTATTTCATCTTGCCGGTAAAATTTCTCTTGAGCGAAATGGAATAAAAATCAAACACGACATGCAGTGACTGCTCGTAAGGCAACTGTTTAATGGATTCAAAATTGATCACGCTGATCAACGGATGCGCTGGTTTGGGCAGCCCCATGATCTGGTGATAAGCGCTGATTGTTTTTATTCTCTTGGGTTGCATGTTTACAAGTACGATTTATTCACTTTTATGATAAGAAGCGGCAAATTCATTGGCAAAATCCGTCATTTTTATTTTTCCAGGTGCTGGCCTGTTGCGATAATAGTCTTCATAAAATTTTCCGCTGTGCATACTTGCCTGCATCTGCACAAGTCCGGCAGCAATTTTTGTATTCATCCCAACACTTTCATATCGCTTTTGCAATTCCCCGTCTGTTATCAGCGTCCATGTTATACCGGGCTTGCCGATAGCTGCCCCTAAAATGGCCGCAACCTGGTTACAGGTAAGTTCATCACTTGCCACGTACAATATTTTTCTTTCCACAGGTGGGATCCCGATTTCTTTGGCAATGGCTTCGGCAATGTCTGAGGGTGATACCCATGGAATCATGTCATCGGCGCCATAATTGGACGAGATCCTGCCCGTTGCCCTGATCAGTCCTGTGAACATATTCAAATTATAATAAAAACCAACGGGACGCATGAACGTGATGGCAACATCAGGCAATAAGTTCAATAGGGCTTCGGCATGATGATGACCAATAATGATGCCTGAACCCTGATCCATGTGTGCGCCGATGCTGCTGAGATGCACGATGCGTTTTATGCCCGATCTCCGGATGGCTTGGTGATAGTTGTCAATGATTTTAGCCATATCTGCCACCAGGTCAACATTCGGGTCGGAGAACCGGGGTGGCGGCACCATCGTGTAGACGATATCTGCACGGGAAAAAGTTGCGGTAAGGAAGTCAGTATCTTCTATGGTACCGATCGCAGGGGTCGCTCCCAATGCACGAATCGAGTTTTGTTTTTCGCTGCTGCTGCTGATGACGGTAACATCATGCCCTTTTTGCACCAGCAGGGCGGTGAGCGGTCTACCGATATGCCCCAGCGAACCTGTCAGGATGATCTTCATTTTACTTTTTTTTGTTGGGACAAAGTTCCGCAGCAATATATGAACCCAAGTAGGTTAATCTACTTTTGTTGTAGTTGAAAATATGGGGTAGGTATTTTTTTTTGATACAGGATTTTTACATGATCTTTTAATTTTTGGAGAACAAAAAACATTTTACATTTATTATCCAATCTTAATTATCTAACGATCAAATTGACCACTATGGCAAAGTCAGTAAAAAAAGCTGCAAAAAAACCTGCAAAAAAAATAGCAAAAAAACCAGTCAAAAAGCAAGCTAAAAAAGCTCCGCAAAAAGTTGCAAAAAAGCCAATAAAAAAAGCTGCGGCAAAAGCACCTGTTAAAAAAACAGGAAAAAAATTCTTAATTATTTATCATGCGCCTTTTGAGGCGATGGCGCAGATGGCAAACGTTCCGCCTGAACAACAAGCTGCAGGCATGGCCATGTGGCAGGCATGGATGGACAGGGTGGGGGACAGCCTGGTGGATGTGGGAGCTCCGCTGATCAATGGCAAAAGCCTTGCTGCAAGCGGTTCTTCCTCGCCAAGTGACAAAGAAGTGTCCGGATACTCACTGGTTGTCGCCAAAAACCTGGATGAAGTGATGCGTTTGCTCGAAAACCACCCTCATCTTTCCGGCTGGCATCCTGAGGCAACGATAGAAATTCATGAAACCATGTTGCTGCCCGGTATGTAAACTACCGGTTATGCCTATACGATAAAGCCTATACGATAAAGCAAACCCGGTCAGCCCGATGACTGACGGGGTTTGATGGAAATATTTTGTAAACTGCCATCGAAGCGTCTGCTGTTTGGCGGTTACCAATCAAAATCCCCGGGCGGGGCAGAATTTTTTACTGATGCGGCATGACGGGGCAATCTGAAAAAAATCACTCGACAAATTCCAGGATATCTCCGGGCTGACAATCAAGCGCGATGCATATGGCTTCGAGCGTACTAAAGCGAATGGCCTTTGCTTTGCCTGTTTTTAATATGGAAAGATTAGCGAGCGTCAGATCCACTTTTTCAGAGAGTTCATTCAAAGACATTTTTCTTTTTGCCATCATCACATCCAGGTTTACTATGATCGGCATGGGTTAAACGGTTAATTCATTTTCAGATTGAATGGCTGCGCCTATTTTAAACAGTTGCGCAAGAATATAGACGATGGCTGCGAGGAAAATGGAGTCGCCTGACACGTAGTTTGCTGCAATGCCGGCTGTCTTTTCCAACACCGCTATATGAATATTGTGTACAACGGCTACCAGCCAAAGACATAAAATGGCATAGGCTATTTTTTGCATCAGCTTTACCACATCTGCGTTGAATGGCCTGGCAATATTGATCGCACTCAATAGGCTGGTCATCAGAAAAGCGGTATAGGCCTGGGCGACATAGAGGATCACTTTATACCATACCACAAAGCTATACTGCATAAAGCTGTATTGCCTGTAAGCGGAAAGATCCAACCCTTTATAAAGATCTTTTGAAGCCTGCTGATGGCTGATGCTCACTATATAAGAGGTGGCTATTGACCCGGCTATGACCAAAAACCCGACAAAAACGACCCAGGCAAGGATGTTCATGGCGACCAGTAAGGTCTTTGTATTCAATTTCATTGTTTGGTTGATTTTGATTAAGAATACAAATATAGATAAATATTTATTGATAAACAATAAATATTTATCTATATTAAATAATGTACCGTGCCTGGATGAATCAAGCCCAGGCAATTCGGGGTTTGCGGGAGCGGCAGCCCTATGGTGTTTTCTTCCTGAAATAATCCCAGGTAACTTTTGCGATGTCAGCAATTATTTTTTCGTTGGTGGCGGCGTCTTCCGTGGAGGCCGTTACAAAAACGCTGATAAAAAAAGGATGACCATTGGGTAAAAACACGATCCCGATGTCGTTAACGGCTGCTGTCAGCCCTTGTTTGTTGGTTCCTGAGGAACCTGTTTTATGCGCGACAACCGTTTCTTTTGGCAGACCGCCTCTTAACCGATGTTCACCGGTCTGGGTCTCTTTCATCAGTTTCCAGAGCAGTTCATAGGTTTTTTTTGATAACCGCTGATTGCGGTTGTAATAATACGACATCAATATTTCGTTCGCGGCTTTGGGGGTGGTCCAATTTTGAAATTGCAGATCCCAGTTGTTTTGCTGCTGTTCTTCATTTGTTTTTATGGATACATTTTTAAAATTATTTTTTGCCAGGTATTCCTCCACAGTTGCGGGTCCGCCAATTAACCTCAGCAGGGCATCACACCCGACGTTGTCGCTTTTGGAAACGGTGTAAGCCAAAATCGTTGAAACGGAAAGTGAAGCTCCCCGGGGATGTTCATCCCTGATCGGGCTGTACAAATTGGGCAGGAGATCTTTTTTTTCAATTTTTATTTGTTGGTCAACAGAAAATTTCCCCTGGTCAATCTGTGACAACACGGCTAAGGCAATGTGAAACTTAAACACGCTTTGCAGCGGAAAATGTCCCTCACCATTTATGGACAGCGTGTCTTTCCCATTGTTGCCGGCAATGGCGACGCCGACCCGCGCGTGTTTTAGCGCAATGATCCCGGTTATTTTTTCTCTTAATGAATCTGTTTGCTGGGCAGATGCGCCTGAAAAAATAATGAAGTACAGCAGTGACGTGATGTAAAATCGCCTGATCATTCTTTTTTTCTGCTTTTTCATGTCGTGCGTTCATGTCAATAAAACCTGATCATGTTTCCGATGCCGCATAAAATTACAACAGCCGGATCTGAACACAGCTGCAAAAAATTCGTGTCGGGGACTAACGCCCACCTGTAACCGACGGCTATGGATTCATTTTATTAAAATATTCAGTGATCGCTTCGTTGTTTGCCTGAAGCCTCGGCTGGCTGGTACCAAATGTCCATTCTTTTTTTCCTTCTTTTAACTGGTCAAATATTGATGCCACAAAATCGCTCACCGCCGGATGTCCGTCGTGGATGCCTTTTCCGCCGAGGTCGGTGTTCAGGGCAGGCGGTATCATCTCAATGACTTCGATGTTTGTCGATTTCAGCAGGTGGCGTAAAGAAAGGGTGAAGGAACGCATGAAAGCTTTTGTCGCGCAATAGACAGCAACTTTCGAAAACGGGATAAATGCGAGTCCTGATGTTACGTTGATGATCGTATCCAGGGAAGTTAGCCGTGAAAACAGCGTTGCCAGGTGCAATGGCGCAACCAGGTTGGTGGTAATCTCCTCGTATGCTTTCTGATAAAAGTTACTGTCGGAAAGATTCATCCAATGCTGGATGCCCGCATTGTTTACAAGGACATTCAAATCACCGTGGTTACTGGCAATCCATTCGTACAATTCAATCCGTTCTGCTTCGACGGACAGGTCGCATACCCTGGTGACCAGAGACGGAAATCTTTCAGCCGCTTCCTTTAATGCAGCTTCGCGCCTTCCGCAAATAATAACCTTGTTGTTTTCCCGGATAAATCTTTCGGTTAACCCCAGGCCAATTCCGGTTGCGCCTCCGGTGATCAGGATTTTGTTGTTTGCTAATTTCATTTTTTACTATAAGATTTGACGGCACAAAAATAAATGATCAGCATTTGCCGGATGGTGCATTTCTTTTTGAGCGGGCTGCCGGGGATTGACCGGCACAAAATAATTATCCCGGTAAATGAGTAGACTAACGTATATGGATATACGAATACCAGTCATGTGTCTGCTATTTTTCCACTGAGCCAATTACCAGCTTTATAAATTCACCTGCTTTAGCGGGGTCAAGCCAGCGTGCCACCATCACGATGTCGTGCTCGTTATCGATCACGATAAAGTTACCACCGAACCCTTCAGCTAGGTAAACCGTTTTAGGTACATCCTTATACCTGCCCTCCTGGTTCAGCCACCATAAAAAACCATAGGACTTATTGGCCACGGAGGGCTC
>DATGFZ010000011.1:0-7018 GCA_035308805.1 Puia sp.
ACCTCTCCGCTACATCCGCATCCTTCAGAATTATTCATAAATAATCATGATGGAACTTTTACCAATGTTGCCAAAGAAGCCGGATGTGAAACATTTGCCTTTGAAAAAGGAGTGACTTCCGCCGATTATAATAATGACGGATGGCCCGATATTTTTATATCAACACTGGAAGGACAAAAGATATTGCTAAAAAATAAAGGCGTTCCTTCAAAAATCCCTCAATTTGAGAATGCTACGCATGAGGCGGGTCTGGATCAGGATACCACACACACTTTTCCAACATGGTTTTGGGATTATGATAACGACGGATGGCCGGATATTTTTTTATGCGGCTACAAATTTGATGGATCATTGGCTGCCAACGTAGCCGCCGATGCACTAAACAGACCTTTAGAAAACGTGAGTAAAATGTATTTATACAGAAATAACCACGACGGAACTTTTACCAACGTATCAAAAAATACCGGATTGGATAAACCGGTATTTGCAATGGGCTCCAATTTTGGCGACATAGACAATGATGGTTGGCCCGATATGTATTTAGGTACGGGCAATCCGGATTATAAATCGCTTATCCCAAATAAATTATTTAAGAATATAAACGGACAGCGCTTTGCAGATGTTACGAATTCCGCAAGAGTCGGCAATCTGCAAAAAGGTCATGGCGTTGCGTTTGCAGATTTAGATAATGATGGTGATCAGGATATTTTTATTGATGTGGGTGGAGTATTTGCCGGCGATACCTATTTTAATTCTTTGTACATTAATCCGGGACAAGGCGGCAATAACTGGATCAGCATTTTATTACAGGGCACAAGGTCAAACCGGTCTGCAATCGGGGCGCGCATAATTATCAAGATAACGGAAAATGGTATTAAAAGAAGTATTTACACAGATGTAAATTCCGGTGGTAGTTTTGGATCCTCTCCGTTAAGGAAAGAGATCGGTATTGGTAAAGCATCTGAAATTGATGAATTGATTATCCAATGGCCTGTCTCTAAGACACGACAAGTTTTTAAGAATGTCAAACCGGGGAAATTTCTAAAAATAACCGAAGGAGTAGATAAACTGGAAGAAATGAATATTAAAACCTTTCAGTTCAAAAAGAATGAAATGCCAATGAATATGAAAATGTAATCATTCGCACAGGTGAGCTGGAGCACAGTTCAGGATACTGGAAAACATAAAAAATCCCGCGCGAGCGGGATTTTCTCTTCTGTCATAGCAATGGACTGTTTGTGATGAGAGAGATATTTTATTTTTTTATCAGTGTTTATAATAGTTTTGTTTCGCATCGTTGATGGCATTGTCCCTCTCATGTTTCAACTCGCGGATCTTTTGTCTTCTTTGCTTGTGCGTTAAACTCTTATCCTGCCTGGTCAATGCCATTTTTTCGCTGTAATCATATTTGATATCAGATATCTGCATATCCAGTTTTGACATTGGTCTGTAATAACCATAATAGCCATAAGGCGGGTACGCCCAATAAGGATTATAATACAGCGGAGCATAAATTCCCCATCCACCTCCTACGAACACGCGCGGACCTCCGTAAAAACCACCTCCGCCTCCGCGAATTAAATGCTGGGCGGAAGCGCTAAACACCATTGCCAACGACAACACCGATATTACTAACAACTTTTTCATGATTTAAATTTTAATGTTTAGTAATAAATTCCATTCACTTATTACTACTCAAAAACTGCACTAAAGGTTGTGTAAATCTTTTCTTATAACTATTCTATAACAATGATAGACTGTTGGGTTAACCGGTCGTTAATTGAATTGGCAATTTTGACAGATTTGGAGAAGCAGGTCAATAAATGTCAGTTTCCGCTGACATAGCTTTTTAAAAGGTTGGTTGATAAAATAACATTTATCTGTAGAAAAAGGTTTGCTTAATTTAGTATTCTAACATTCCGTTGACAATGTTAAATTCGAAAAGTGTTTACTTTTCTGACACCGAAATTATTTTTATGAGGAACTCATTCATGGTTTTCAGTATTGCGGCACTTTTTACAGCAAATGTCCATGCTCAGGACAGCAGGTGGAGTCTCACGGCGGGAGTCGGACTTGCCTTTCCCTTAGGAGAATTCGGAAGCAAAAATATTCGTGATTCCACTGCTGCATTTGCCAAGGCGGGTCCGGCATGTAATCTGGGATTTGATTACAAACTGAAGAAAAATGTTGAATTATCATTTTTATTTTCAGGACAACAAAATAATGTCGACACAAAGATTTTGGATTATCGATTGGACGCGGCTTTTCCTGGTTATGCATTTCATTCTACCAGCAATAATTGGCTCAGCTGGAAATTGATGGCCGGTGCATATTTTTTGTTCCCGCTTGACCAAAAAAATAAAATAAATGTTACTGCCCGCCTGATGGCTGGAATGCTGAAAACTTCGACATATAAATTTTCACAAATGCAGACAACTCTCCCGAAGGATTCGCTAAATCTGGGAGGAGGTGGAGGCCTCCTGGCAGAATCATATGAATTTTACCGGCATCCGGTAAGCGCCGCATTTACCTATCTGGCAGGAGTTGGAATCCAATATAGACTGGATAAAAGAATCTCTTTCAAAACCAGCATTGACTATTCAGCCGCCACATTGAGGTTTGCAAGGATCGGTAATGCCCGTTTCAGTGGTTTCACACTGGTCACAGGGACCACAACGGGTCCGGGTACTGTAAATCAAATGGTTCAGGTTTATCCAAAGCAACCATTTGCTTCCATGAACTGGTGCGGGGGAGTGGAGATTAATTTATAACATAATGCAAGCTTTTTAAATTCAGTGTATGAGATCAAAAATTTTATTATCGATTCTTTGTTTCGGTTTCATCTTGCCTAAAATCGGTTATTCTCAAAACAGCGAAAAAATTTTCTTTGATGATAAAGATAGCGTCAATGATTATTATCTCGCTGTCCGTCCGTTTTCAGGAAATATTAAAGGGGTGCTGGTGCTGTTCCGGAGTTTTATTCCGCCGGAAATGGTTTTGCCGGAAACTAAATTGCAAAATGTCGCCAGCGCCAATGATGTGCTTACAGTCTTTGTTTCTTTGAAACAAACGATTAGTGCCGATACGGCGACCATGGAAAGAATTAATCTGATTTTAAAGCACGTTGGCCAACGATTTTATGCTGACACCAGCAAATTTGCTATAGGCGGTTTTGAATATGCCGGAAATGTCGCGCTTCGTTATACAGAACTCACTTATCAGGATCCTTCGCGGTTTTATGTTCAGCCAAAAGCCGTTTTTGCCATCAATTGCCCCGTGGATGTAATTGCACTCTGGCACTGGAGCGAAAGAGAGATTAAAAAGAATTTTTATCCAGGAAGTGTCGGTGATGCAAAATATATCTTAAACGACCTTACCAATAAATACGGTCCGCTTAAGGATGATCTGCAAAAATATGTCTATTGGTCGCCGTTTTACAAAGATGCGGAAAAAGCAGGCAATGAGGAGTATTTGAAAAATGTACCGGTTCGCTTGTATTATGATATCGATATTGATTGGCAATTGACGACACGCAGAAACAGTTATTACGATACCTATATTCCCGACGGATCTGAATTGATCAGTCGTTTATTGTTATTGGGAAATCATGATGCGGAATTTGTCGCTTCCAAACAACCCGGGGTGCGCAGCAACGGATTAAGAAATACGGATTCATGGTCTATCGTTGATGAGGTGGATTGCATTCAGTGGTTGAAAAGAAAACTGGCTATTTTCGATCCGAATTTTTATGAACCGGTTTATAATTTGCCTTCTCCCGCAGGATGGGGCATAGAACGTTTTTCATTTCCCATTGATTTCGCCAAACAAATTCCCTACAAGGGGATTGAAGACGTCCGGTTCACCCCGGGTTGGGGTGATAATACAAATGCTGAATATTGGTCTTATTGTTTTTTATGGTGGATAAACGCCGATGCAAAAATTGATGCCGCGTCATTGCAAGAAGATTTGAAGGCTTATTATGCCGGTTTGATTGCGAGAAATATCGGGCCAAGAAAAATTCCGAAAGAAAAATTATTTCCTGCAACGGTAACAATTAAAAAAACCATGACCTTGGCAGGCGATGATGAAACCTTTACCGGGTCAATCAATATGCTTGATTATATGAAGCAACAACCGATGGTTTTACAGGCAATTATTCACAAACGCCTCTGCAATCCACAGAATCATATTGCTTTATTTTTTGAAATTTCGCCGCAATCCGCGACCCATGCCGTCTGGCAAAAAATGAATACTATTTTTGCAGGATTCCAATGCAATAAATAAAACGATTCCATGAAAGTTTTTATTACCCGATTAATTCCTCAGGCCGGTATCGACATCTTAAAAAATAACGGCATTGAATTTCTCCAATGGAAAGAACCAAAGGATGTTCCCCAGGCAGAGCTAATTGAAATTTGTGAAGACTACGATGCGCTCATCAGTGTTGGTCAGGATTCCATTGATAAAAAATTTCTGAACGCGTGCAGTCATTTAAAAGTTATTGCGCAAATGGCGGTCGGCTATGACAATATCGACATTCCCGAAGCCACGAAATTAAAAATACCGATAGGAAACACACCCGGTGTATTGAGCAGCGCCACTGCCGACGTAGCTTTTTTATTGATGTTGATGGTTTCCCGTAAAGCAGTTTTCATGCATAA
Organism: Puia sp.; assembly: GCA_035308805.1. Taxonomy (GTDB): domain Bacteria; phylum Bacteroidota; class Bacteroidia; order Chitinophagales; family Chitinophagaceae; genus Puia. The sequence continues at coordinate 4,662 of DATGFZ010000011.1, forward strand.
AAAGATCATCAAAGGTGAATGGAATTTCTATGAGCCAACGGATAATCTGGGCATAGAGGTTTATGGAAAAACGCTCGGCATCCTTGGCTTGGGAAAAATCGGTTATGAAATGGCAAAACGAAGCGCAAAAGCGTTTGATATGAAAATTATATATCACAATCGCGGCAATAATTTTCTTGCAGAAAAAGCATTAAATGCTCAAAAAGTAAGCTTTGAAGAATTGCTTGAACAAAGTGATGTGTTATCCGTGCACACCGCATTAACTCCTGAAACAAAAAATATTTTCGACCTCAGTGCATTCAGCAAAATGAAAAACAATTCCATTTTCATCAACACGGCGCGTGGTGCAATCCACAACGAAACGGATTTGATCAAAGCGCTGAATGAGCATATGATCTGGGGGGCAGGTTTGGATGTTACGAATCCCGAACCGATGCAACCACACAATCCGTTATTAAATATGCCGAATGTCGCCATTCTGCCACACATCGGGTCGGCAACGGAAGAAACACGCAGCGCCATGGCGACACTCGCCGCGGAAAATATTGTCGCTGCCGCTAATGGAAAGGTCTTGCCATACATCGTAAATCAGGAAGTATACCATCCCTAAAATAATCTTTTTTGCGCCTCCTGGATCTTTAATTAACATCATTGAGATCATTGATCTGTTGCATTTCTTTCTCCCGAAAAAGGCGTGGCATCATTCATTCACTCCAATAAAGCCATTGCGTGGCGGCTTACCAGAGAAAATTTCAACAAGTAGGAAGATGATGTCCGCTGTTTTAAAAGGAAAACCTAATGACCACTCAATCGTCATGTGAAGGAATGGTTTTATTCGTCTTTTTCTTCTTCCAGATCATTGTGATCATCCCCACCAAGACTGTAATAGTTATTTTCTTCATCTTCTTCGCCAATTTTTTCATCGGCATCATCCAGTTCGGAACCAGGGACATCAAGATCATCGCCTGGCAATTTTTTTTTCGGTTTTCCTTTTGCCGGTCTCAGGTCATCATCGAGGTCATCTGAATCTATTTTTTCGTCATGACTATAAATATCTTCGCTGGCGCCATATTCAGGATTACCAAAAATCTTAGGTTTGGTTTTTCCTTCTTCCTTGTTTTTATTTTTCTTATCCATAAAATAAATTTGTTGTTTAATGAATTACAGCGTTTCCAGGTATAGGAGAAAATGGGTCTCTTCCCAATCCCCATTATATTTTTGTCCGTTGATAAAAAAGGAAGGTGTACCGTTGACTCCGCTACGAATGCCACTTTCAAAATCATTTTCTACTTTTTCCGCGAATTCCGGTTTTTCAAAATCAGTTTTAAATTTCGCAACGTTCAATCCGATCTTTTCAGCGTAATGCACCAGGTGAGGATCGTCAAGCCGATCCTGGTTCTCGAAAATAATATCATGCATTTCCCAGAATTTATTTTGTGCTGAAGCTGCTTCGGCAGCAATGGCTGCGTGGGTTGCATAAGGATGTGCTTCTGCCAAGGGGAAATTGCGGAAAACAAATTTTAATTTATTACCCAATTTTTTTTGAATGCTTTTAATGATCGGATATGCCCTCCCGCAATGAGGGCATTGGTAGTCGCCAAATTCCACCAGTTCTATTGGCGCACTGGCATTACCCTGGCAATGGTCTTTGCTATTAACCGGGGGTTTTATTTTTGACATAATTTATTTTTTTGCATTATTTATTGCATCCAAAGCATCGAGGATTCCGTCTGCGCCAGGATTAATTCCGACGGGTGATAAATAATTCCAGCGAATGATTCCATCTTCATCGATCACATATAATGCCCGCTGGCATTCGCCTTCCTGTTCATCATACACATCATATAATTTTGCAATAGCTCCTTTGGGTTCAAAATCCGCAAGCAATGGAAAGTGAAATTTTCTATCAAGAGAAAAGGCAAGGTGACACCACTTGCTATCCACTGAAATACCAAGCAACTCTGCATTTTGTTTATGAAATAATTTAAGTGTTTCATTGTACAATGCCATCTGGTCGCCGCAAACCGGACTCCAGTCTGCCGGATAGAAGGCAAGGATCACTTTTTTACCTTTTAGCTGGCTGAGTTGAATTTGTTGATCCGGTGTGGTGAACAAAGAAAAATCAGGAGCCAGTGTACCAACCGCTAACATATTGATGATTTATTTTTAAAATGGTTTGAACGACCATAAAATTTATATTGCCAATGCAAATTAGGCAACCTCCATGATGTTAGGATAATTATCAGGATTTTTTCTTGTCTCAATGCTTTTTACTTTTCCATAACTTTGACTTCTTCAAAAAAATAATTCATGAGTCTTAACTGGAGTGGCGTAATTCCCGCGCTGACAACTAAATT
>DATGFZ010000012.1:0-3078 GCA_035308805.1 Puia sp.
TCTTACTGCCCATGGCCTGGATATGCAACGGAAAATTCTTTTCCAATGATTCCAAACAAACCGAAGATAACCTCACCAGTAAAAATGCTCAACAACAGGCGAAATCGCCGGAAACAAAAATAAAAAAGACGGATGATAAAAATGTCGGCAACAAATCAACCGGATCATCCGGGACACAAAAAAATGATTCAGAAAAAAGCATGGTTTCTTCCGGGACCCCGCTTCCGCTGAAAGCCAATTCACCTGCTTCATTGACCCCCGCGGCATCCCCTGTTCAATCCAGGGAGACCCTGAATCAAAGCGGTCTGAAGCATCAAAAGATAAAAGGCACAGACAATCGCTCAGGTGACCGGCTGGCTTTGAAGGATAATGATCATGCGCAAAAGAATGTACCCGTAGCTTCTGCAGACATAAAAGAAAAACCGGGCGATGCGGCCCCTGGTGATGGTGTTAATCATGTTGCGAATGATGGAACAAAAAATGGTGTTCCTGCTGAAAATAAAACAACGGGGACGACACCGGATACAAGAAATGACGCAACCGCTAAAACCAATATGCTTGATGGTTTCAATGATGCTCAGCGATTATCAGCTCCGACAAAAACGGCTGGTGCAGAAAAAATGGATTCGGCAGCAATTCAGAAAAAACAGGTTGCTCAACAGGCGCCCAAAAAAATGAATCCTGGAAAAACCAAAATACATTTTCTCTATGCAGGAGTTGTTGGCGGGGGGGATGTGAGCACGGTGGCATTTCAAACAGTCAAAAATACCGGTTACACGGCAGGCATTTTACTGGGCTATCAATTAAACAAAAAGCTGAGTATTGAAAGCGGCTTTATGTTCGATAAGAAATACTATTATACGGATGGAAAATATTTCAGCACAGCAAAGATTAATATCCCCTCAACGATATCCATTTTAAATGCAAACGGCGACTGTTACATGTTTGAACTGCCCGTTAACATTAAATACAACTGGACATCGACAGCAAAAAGCAATTGGTTTTCGACGATTGGATTCTCATCCTATTTTATGAAAAAAGAAAACTACAATTACGAATATGAATATGCCGGTTGGCCTCCCAATAACGGTCTGTTCGGATCTAAATCATATTCCGAATCCACTGCCAATTGGTTTAGCGTAATTAACCTGAGTGGCGGCTACACCCACACGCTGGGAAAGGCCGGCAGCCTGCGCATTGAACCATACCTGAAAGTCCCCTTGCAAAAACTGGGGGTCGGAAACCTATCCATCTGGAGCACCGGCATATATGTAAGTTTTGTCAAAAAAATATTTTAGCAATACGCCATATGATCAATTTGAAACGCGTGCTGGTAACACTGCCGCTGGTTATTTTGCTATGCCTGGCGATATGGGCGGTCTATGTTTATAAAAAGCCGCACACCAGCGCATCAAATAAGCCAACGGATATCCAAACGGACGCTGGTTCCCTGTTCAATGATTTTGCAACAAACGAAACGGCTGCCAATGCAAAATATCTTGATAAAATCATTGAAGTAACCGGAACTGTCGACGCCATACAACATGCTAACGGAGCGCTGGTGCTGATGTTACATGCCAGCCAATTGACGGGTGAGATAAGTTGCAGGATGTTTGACACCGCTGACAGCAGTTCTAAAAAAGGAGAAAAAATTACCCTGAAAGGAAAATGTGCGGGGTTTTTATCCGATGTAAATCTCGTTGACTGTGCAAGGGTTAAAAACTGATGCCCGTTGCCTGAACAATTATCTGATCAATATGACAAAAAATATTGCATACGCGTATGCAGGAATAATGACCACGCTCATGTTTTTTTTAATTGCCTGCACCAAGGAAAACGAACAGGTGCTGATGGAGCGCGCAGGAGTTCAGCCTTGTGATACAACGAACATGTCTTATGCAAACGACATTGCGCCGATATTGGAATTCAACTGCGTGAGCTGTCACAATGAGACGCAATCAAATGACGGGGTAATATTTACCGATTACAACGGTGTGCTCACGGAAGCAAAAAACGGAAATCTTGTAAACGTGATCGAACACAATCCAGGCTATCCGCAAATGCCGCTGGGACTTCCCCAACTCCCGGCATGTACGATCAACAAAATTGTTGCCTGGGTGAACCGCGGGGCTCCCGACAATTAACACGGATCATGAAAAAAAACATTTTCATATCGATCTTCTTGCTGTCTGCGACAAATATGTATTGCCAGACCTATATGTCGAAGACCGCTTTTATCGGTTTTTATTCCAAAACCCCCCTGGAAGACATCGTCGCCGAATCGCAACAGGCTTATGCAGTGGTCGATCTGGATAAAAAACAGTTGGCATTTGCGGTGCTGCTCAAAGGTTTTGCGTTTAAGAAGGAATTGATGCAAACCCATTTCAACGAAAATTATGTGGAAAGCGACAAATATCCCAAAGCAAATTTTACGGGTTCATTTAACGCAGCCCCAGATAAAAATGGCGATCCCACCGGCGTGCTGGTAACCGGAAACCTGACATTGCATGGTACGACAAAAAATATGACCGTTCCGGCAACCATGCAAATGGTAAATGGGAAACTTATCGCTCAGGCAACATTCACCTGTAAACCGGAAGATTTCAATATTTCAGTTCCTTCACTGGTAAGAGATAAGATCGCGTCGGAAATAAGGGTCGAGGTAAGGCTGAATGCTGACCAGATAAAAAATTGATCAATGAAACGGATAAGCATATTTTATGTCGTTCTATTTACTGGCTTGTGCACAAAAGCAAGCGCACAAGATTCGGGCTTATTAAAAATGCTGGATGATTCCCTCAACGCCAATCACCATAAAACTTTTGTGCAGGGGACCTTTAAAGCAACACATATTGTGAACACACAAACCGTTGAACAACCGGGGAAAAAAGCGCTGGAATTGATGATCATGCATCGGTTCGGACAATTAAACCAGGGCGCTTATAATTTGTACGGGCTCGATTTTGCCACCTTGCGCCTGGGACTGAATTACGGACTCTCGGACAGGTTGTCGATTGGCATTGGAAGAAGCTCCCTGGATAAAGTGCTTGACGGATCCGTCAAATACAAACTGCTGCG
>DATGFZ010000013.1:0-3735 GCA_035308805.1 Puia sp.
TCATTGATCTTAAGAACGGATTTTATCCCGGACAGTGAAGTAAAATATTATTTGTGTGCGGCCGACGCTGTGGTGCAGCCATATCGCAACGCTACGCAAAGCGGCGTTACTCCCCTGGCCTATCATTTCGAAAAGCCTATGATCGTTTCAAATGTGGGCGGACTGCCTGTTTTGGTTCCTCATAAAAAAGTTGGATTGGTGGCAGAACCAAATCCAGCATCTATGGCTTCCGCCATGCTGACCTATTATGAATTAGGAGAAAATTATTTTATTCCTCATCTTCGCACCGAAAAACAAAAATACTCCTGGGCAAACCTGGTGAAAACAATTACCGATTTAGCTAATGATATACAGAAGTAAAGCTCCACTACGCATCGGATTGGCAGGCGGCGGCACAGACGTAAGTCCCTACAGCGATTTATACGGTGGCGCAATCTTGAATGCCACCGTTTCATTGTATGCATCTGCGAATATTGAACCATTGACGGACAACTGCATTATTTTACAGGCAATAGACAGAAAAGAAGAACAACGTTTTGAATGGAACGATCAATTGCCTATTGATGGTAAACTGGATTTACTCAAAGGCGTTTACAATCGTATTCAAAAAGAATATGCCTTGCCCCTATCGGGCTTTAAATTATCAACTTTTGTGGATGCGCCGGCGGGCTCCGGATTGGGGACTTCATCCACATTGGTGGTCGCAATTATTGGCGCGTTTGCGGAAATGCTGCGCCTGCCATTGGGAGAATACGATATCGCCCATTTGGCTTATGAAATTGAAAGAAATGATTTGAAAATGGCCGGCGGAAAGCAGGATCAGTATGCTGCGACTTTCGGGGGCGTAAATTATATGGAATTTTTCGGAGAAGGAAAAGTTATCGTAAATCCGCTTCGCGTAAAACAGCAATACCTGTTTGAACTGGAAAATAATCTGTTGTTGTATTATACAGCGACAAATCGGGAATCAGCAAAGATCATTGAAAAGCAAAGTCAGAATGTTGTGGACAAAAAGGAAAAATCAATTGAGGCCATGCACCAGCTAAAAAATCAGGCTCAGATGATGAAAGAAGCTCTGTTAAAAGGTCGTTTGCACGAGATCGGTGAGGTTCTTGATTTTGGTTTTTTACAAAAAAGACAAATGGCAGAAGGAATATCGAATACCATGATGGAAGAGATTTATGATACAGCAAAAAAAGCCGGAGCAAGCGGGGGGAAGATTTCCGGAGCCGGGGGTGGTGGTTTTATGATCTTTTATTGTCCCGATAATTCCAAATATAATGTGATGGAGGCGCTGCAGACCTTCGGAGGTCATTGTAAATCTTATCAATTTGTTGATCATGGTTTAACCACCTGGACCATTTAGTTCTTCGTTTGCAGCGGTTTTGCATCCTGAAAAAACGTGAAAACCAAAAAATCTGCAAATCTTTGAACTTCCGGATTAGTGGGATTTTCGGCCGGCTTTCAATTCATATACTTCACCCAAATTCGTGTTATATACCGTTATGAAAGATAAAATAAAAAATATCATCAGCGACTCCGTCGCAACCAAAAACAAGATATTGGCTGATGAAAAGTTATTATCAACCATTGAAAAAGTAACTGGAGCGATTGTAGGTGCACTAAAAACAAATCATCGTATTTATTTTTGTGGCAATGGTGGCAGCGCTGCAGATGCGCAACATTTGGCCGCTGAATTTTCTGGTCGTTTTTATACCGATCGCGATGCGCTCCCCGCTGAAGCTTTGCATTGCAACACTTCTTATTTAACGGCTGTTGCAAACGATTACAGTTTTGATGTTATCTATTCCCGGTTGATAAAAGGAATCGGCTCCGAAAGCGATGTGCTTGTCGGCCTTTCTACCTCGGGGAATTCAAAAAATATTTTGAATGCATTCGAAACGGCAAAACAAAAAAAAATAATCACAGTTGGTTTCACCGGTGAATCGGGGGGCAAATTGAAAACAGTGAGTGACTACCTGATAAATGTCCCATCAACTGACACGCCACGTATCCAGGAATCGCATATTATGATCGGTCATATTATCTGTCAACTTGTGGAAGAAAAATATTTTTCCCTCAACCCCTGAAAGGGCTTAAAAAGCATGCCGATTACAGAAGCAATTATATTAGCCGGCGGATCAGGAACAAGATTAAGATCGGTAATTTCCGGTCTTCCTAAATGTATGGCACCTGTCGGCGGAAAACCCTTTCTGCACTGGGTTATATCATATTTTCAAAAACAGGGAATTGAAACATTCATTTTTTCCTTAGGATACAAACACGAAATAATGGAAGAGTATTTGCATAAAAAATTACCCGGTGTCCATTATCAGTTATCTATTGAAAATGCCCCGCTTGGTACGGGGGGTGCCGTCAAACTCGCATGTCAAAAAGCAACCACTCAAGACGTTGCGGTTATTAACGGCGATACTCTTTTTAAAGTGCAGCTTCAGCTGCTTTCAACATTTCATCAGGAACACCATGCGGAATGCACGCTCTGTTTGAAACCCATGCAAAACGTCGATCGATATGGAACCGTTGAATTAAATGAAAATAGGGAGATCAGGAATTTCAGTGAAAAAAAATTCCATCAGAACGGACTAATTAACGGTGGCGTGTATGCACTGAAAGTCAAGAATTTTCTTGATAAACATTTACCCGAAAAGTTTTCTTTCGAAAAAGAGTATCTTGAAAAATATTATTCAACCGGGAAATTGATGGGACTGATACAAGATGAATATTTTATCGATATTGGCGTACCGATAGATTTTGAAAGGGCACAACTGGAATTAAATAATATGGCTTAAAGAGTATCTTCCCGAATATATCAAATCAGCGAATCCTGTGGCAAATATTAATTTATGTTAGACCTTGGATCAATCGACAAAAACTGGACCTTGTTTTTAGACCGCGACGGTGTCCTTAACTACGAAAAGCCCTTCGATTATATTTACTCTTACGAAGAATTCAGTTTTTATGAAGGAGTTCCTGAAGCGGTAAAATTATTGACTGGAAAATTTGCCAGAATAATTCTCACATCCAATCAACGTGGTGTTGGCAAAGGACTGATGACAGAGGAGGACCTGATTGACATTCACAACAAGATGCTCCGCGACCTGGAAGCTGCCGGTGGAAAAATCGATAAAATATATTACAGCATAGGCGCAACGGATGATGACCCCATGCGAAAACCGCATCCAGGCATGGCTTTACAGGCAAAAAAAGATTTTCCCGAAATTAATTTTTCGCAATCAATCATGGTCGGCAATAATCTCAGCGATATGGATTTCGGCCGCAACGTGGGGATGTTCACCGTGTTCATCAAAACCACACATCCTGATCAGCCGCTTCCCCATCCCTCCATTGATCTTGCTTTTGACTCCCTGCCGGATTTTGCAAAAGCTTTGCAGTAATAATAAAATTTTATGATTGTTCTGCCGTTACAAGGCGGAGTTTAATTGTATTTTTGTGGTTTAATAATTCCCGTGTGTAATATGCTTCTCTCTGTAAAAAAAATTTATATCGTCTCGGCCCTGTCTGCATCCTTATTATCGTCACCCTTCAGTTACGCGCAGCATTTTTCTTCTTCAGAAAAAAAAGATTTCAGGAAAAGAGAAGATTCGCTAAAAAATTTTGCCGACAATATCGTTTTTGCGCAGGAAGCTGAAATGCGTTTTCATGCGGACAGTAGTTTTGTTCGCATGCTGGTGCGCACACTGAAGCTGAAAAATT
>DATGFZ010000014.1:0-12319 GCA_035308805.1 Puia sp.
TACATAGTATTCAATGGCTTATCGATGAAACAAATAAAGATACGCGCAGGGGTTATGGTCATGAAAAGGTTTTGACGCAAATCAAAGTGGACGAGTTCACTCAAAAAATGCTGGTGGAAAAAAATTACAACCTGGAAACGATACCCCAAAAGGGAGAATTGGTGTCGTTGAAACCAACGGCGAATTTAAGTACCGGGGGCACTTCCACAGACGTTACCGATCAGGTCCACCCGGTAAATATTTTTCTTGCTGAAAGAATTGCAAAAATAATCGGTCTGGATATTTGCGGAATTGATATCATGGCCCCGGACTTACGTTTACCAATAACCGAGAATGGCGGAGCTGTTCTGGAAGTTAACGCCGCTCCGGGTTTCCGGATGCACATCGAGCCATCAGAAGGATTGCCTCGCAATGTTGCTGAGCCTGTTGTGGATATGCTTTATCCTAAGGGCACGAATGGAAGGATTCCCATTATCGCCATCACCGGAACGAACGGGAAAACAACGACCACAAGATTGACGGCACATATTGTAAAAACAGCAGGTTACAAAGTTGGGTATACGACTTCTGATGGTGTGTACATTCAAAATCAAATGATGATGAAAGGTGATTGCACAGGTCCCCTGAGTTCATTATTTGTATTGAAAGATCCTACGGTTGATTTTGCAGTTCTCGAATGTGCGCGGGGGGGTATATTAAAATCAGGATTGGCATTTTCCAATTGTGATATTGCTGTGGTGACAAATGTAACTGCGGATCATCTCGGGTTGGGAGGCATTGACAATCTTGAACAAATGGCAAAAGTAAAAAGTGTGGTCGCGGAAACTGTTTTTAAACACGGTTATGCCATATTAAATGCAGATGATGATCTGGTATATGCGATGAAGGATAATGTGGAATGTAATATCGCGTTGTTTTCCATGGATGAAAATAATCCTCGAATAAAAAAACATTGCGCGGGTGGCGGCATCGCAGCCGTTTACGAAAACGGATATGTTTCCCTCTTAAAAGGCACGTGGAAGATCCGTATCGAAAAAGTGACAGAGATTCCCTTGACGTTTGGGGGTAAAGCGACACACAATATCATGAATACGCTGCCCGCGGTTCTTTCCACATATATCTTCAGGAATATTAAAGTGGAAGACATTCGTTTGGCGCTGCAAACATTTATTCCATCACCGGTTCAAACGCCTGGCAGGTTGAATTTATTTCAGTTCAAACATTTTCAGTTTCTTGTTGATTTCGCGCATAATCCTGCAGGATTAGAATTACTCTGCGATTTTGTTAGCAAAATGGATGGCTCACCAAAAGTTGGAATCATTAGCGGAACCGGTGATAGACGCGATGACGACATCCGGGAGCTTGGAAGAATTTCCGCGAGAAATTTTGATGAGATAATTATCCGCCAGGATAAAAACTTACGGGGACGCACAGCCGAAGCAATTATTGACCTGCTCGTTGAAGGCATTAATGAGACCAAAACAAAAGAAATTCCTTTAACCGTTATACACAAGGAAAAAGACGCCATTGTTCACGCGTACAAAAATGCTAAACTCGGTTCATTGATAACCATTATGTGCGATGTTGTACCAGATGCGCTGGAGTTTATTAAAGGATTGAAGGAAGAAGAAGATAGTCGACAGGTGTTGATCAATAATGAATCGCATACCCTAAGCTGAAATCAAAACCTTAAATGAATAAAAGAGAAAGTGATATAGTCAGTCAACCGCTGTTCTGCGGACTTCCAAATTCATTTGGAACATCTTTCTTCAAATATTACTTTTGCACTCCGATTCATTGCCCGATAGTATAGTGGTAGTACAACTGATTTTGGTTCAGTTTGCCGAGGTTCGAGTCCTCGTCGGGCAACGAAATAAATTTATAAACTCTTGTAATTATAATAGTTGCAAGAGTTTTTTTAGTTCAAACATGGATCAAACAATTGTAAATCTGTCAAATTGAACCAAAACCTTTATAATCTTCGCAAAGAGGAATGTAAAATATCTCTATTTTTATATGAGAAAGTCCGGTCTTCGTATTATTATGTAACCTGCGGCAATCATCTTCAACTTTAGTAATTTTATCCTGCATTAACAGTCGGCTCCTGGTTTTCAAATTTATCAACAGAACTTTTTTCTTTTACATGCGCGTCATTAACAATACGCTGATTTTAGGGATGCTTATTATGACCTTAAAAATATATGGACAAAATAACGGTATTGATACCATACTAAAATTGAATCTTGGCAACATCCTGCAAACAGTCCTGGTGAGAGGGGAATCTATCGAAAAACCGCTACTGTTATTTGTGCATGGCGGCCCGGGATATTCTGAATTCCGGTTTTTTAGATCTTATAATAAGGAGCTTGAAAACAACTTTATTACCGTTAACTGGGATGAAAGAGGAACTGGCTTGTCTTACTGCGATTCCATACCAATTTCAAGCATGACAGTTGATCAGTTTATTGAAGATGCGCACCAACTTATTCAACAGCTGAAGACACTGTATCACAAGAAAAAGGTGTTTTTGATCGGACATTCCTGGGGAAGTGTAATTGGATTAAATATAGCGCAGAAATTTCCTGAAGATTTATACGCTTACGTAGGTGTAGGGCAGGTTATAGATGGAAGTGAAAACGAAATAATCTCTTTGCAATATACTATTGACCAAGCCAAAAAGCGGGCAGACACAATCGCTTTAAAAGAATTGAATGAGGTAAGGAAGGTCTATCCATCAATGGGCGCAAGCCAATTACAAGCCTTGTATTTGCAAAGACATTGGCTCGAAAAATTCGGCGGCGTATTCCATGGTCACTATACATACGACTCTTTAAACAATGGCGTTGACAAAAAGGAAAATGCACTAACCGATACGGTGAAACTGGAAAAAGGCGAAATTTTTTCAATGAACAATTTATGGCCGCAATTTATTAGGGTCAATTTCTTTAAGACTATAAAAGAACTTAAGGTTCCAATTTACTTTTTTGAAGGTGTTGATGATTACAACACGCCAACAGAATTGGTAAAACGTTTCGTTCAGATCGTAAAAGCACCTTCCAAAAAAATAATTTGGTTTTATCATTCCGCACATTTTCCACCTTTTGAAGAACCACAAAAATTTAATACTGAAATTCTCAGTATTGCATTATTAGAAAAAATGCTCTAAAAATACTGTTTGCTCTTACCATAGTCACAAGCAGTAAATAATAAAGAAAGTCGCTCGGCTGATTTATTTGACAATGAGGAGTTTTTCATCCTTTCACATACCCGATTTGTTCCTTTAAATTGACAAAATAGTTTCAGACGGTCGGTCGTTTTATTGGGAAATAGACGGACCCTCCACTCATGAACTAACTAATCATGCCCTAACACTTAAGGATTTGTCAATAGATTCAATACACGTCGGTTTTGGGGAAATTCGAAGAATCAAATAACGGTCATGAATAACCATTAAGGTTGAAACAAAAAATAGATGAGTGCGACCGCTGCTGCTGTCATGATCAGTAAGGTGATAGATCCAAGTATATTGGAAAGTGCTGAATTCGCATGTGTTTTCATAATTTTTTTATTATTGCCAATGTGCAATACAATCGCGATCATCACCGGTGCGGTGAGTCCATAAGAAATGGCGGTATACAATAATGCTTTGATGGGGCTGATCCGTAAAAAATCAAGTGAAAGTCCAACAACAAGAGAAATAATGATAGAAATATAAAAAGGTTTTGCCTCTGGAAACTTTTTGTCTAACCCGGCTTCCCATCCAAACGTTTCTGCAAGCATATAAGATTGAGATCCTGCAAGAACGGGAATCGCGAGTAACCCCGTGCCCAAAACTCCAATTGAAAATGCGAGATAAGTGAATTTGCCTGTTAACGGCTGCAATGCTTTTGCCGCCTGATCCACTGTATCAATATTGCGAATGCCGGAACTATATAAAATACTCCCAGTTGTAAGAATAATAAAAAACATAACCATATTAGATAAAAACATTCCGGTATTCACATCGGTTTTCATGTTATCAAGTATCCTTTTATTCACGATGATCGTTTTTTTTCGGTGCACCATATCTTCTGCTTCCATGGTAGCCTGCCAAAAAAAAAGATACGGAGAAATTGTCGTGCCAAGCAACGCGACGATTATTGAAAAGAAATCTTTGTTGAACTGGATTGTAGGAATCAGGGTATGCGTGAAAATCATTTTCCAGTTTTGTTTGACCATAAAAGGAACAATGGTATATAGCAATAATGAGATACAAAGCCATTTTAAGATCATGGCAATTCTCTGATATGAAAATTTGATGATAATCAGAAGCAACGTGGCCGTGATCACCACGCAAAAAAGCCAGCTTGGCACCATAGGAATCATCATATGACTTACTGCCCCCATACCTTCTATGTCTGCACCAATATTAAGGGTAATGGCAGGAAAACTAAATAACAACAATGTGTAGAGCAACGTTTTTGAATAATGTTGTTTCAGGGTAACCGTCAATCCCTGCGAAGTAACAAGTCCAATTCTGGCACACATTTCCTGGATAGCCGCCATTAACGGGAAAGTCAGCAAGGCAGTCCACAGTGTTGAAAGTCCAAACTGTGCACCTGCCTGAGAGTAGGTAGCGATACCCGAAGGATCATCGTCGCTTGCGCCCGTAATCAAACCCGGACCTGCAATTTTTAATACGCGTTTAATTTTCGCAAACACTCTTTTTGGTGCAAGCATTGAATTTTATTATGGGTTCACATGGTGCTTTCCCGTTTATAGGCTGATGTACTTTAAAATTATTTCTTCTAATAAAAAAATATCTTCTACCCCGACATAAAAATATGTAAGTTCTTTTTTCAAAATTTTTAAAATATGGCGATGGGGAAAAATATTACTTTGAAAAGAATTTTTTCTGCCAGAACAGCTTGTTCATTTTTCATCGGGCACATCAGTCAGCAAACCTGACCGCAATTGGGATAGATGGGCTACCTGAAAAAGTGATACCACGTCTCATAAAAAATAGCCGTAATCAAAACCTCGAAATTGCCCTGCGGATTATTTTACTTTTATTGGTGAAATGCATACGTCAAACCACACATTGATCTTACATACATCATATGGTTTCCCGATTCCTGTATTTCCTCAAGAATTCTTTTTTAGAATCATGATAGGAAGAAACGACACCAATCTTGTACATGCTGAATATAAAGATCCACGCAAGGTCTATTTGATATGGCAAAAACCCCGCACGGGCGCTGACAGGAAAGAGGTGATGGTTATTATGCCATTCGCCTGAAAATAATCCCGGACGAGTTTGATTGATCGATAAATTGCTCCGGTCAAAATCAATTCCATCTATATGTTTTACTTTTCCATTTCCATGTCCGGTATAATTAAATGCGCGTACAAAGATTGTCCAGAACAACGTCGCACTGAATAAGGTGCAGGCAAAAGCATTTCCCCCGACAAAATAAAAAGAAGTGTACCAGAATGCCCAGTTCCCCAGCCACAGGCCAATGGTATAAAACGGAGAGGCGATCGATCCCCATTTCAGATATTGCCGGTAGGTATTGATGATGACACCTGAATTCCGCATAAAACGCGCGGCTTTATCATAATAGGCTTCGGTTAGATTTTTGGAAATGCTCTGGTGATTTACTTCTGCAAGCATGCAATACATGATGCCCGCCTGAGGATTATATGGATCACCGGGTTCATCTGATTTAACGTGGTGAACATGATGGGAGACTACATACATTTCTTCCGGAAAAGTTTTGATCACCAGGTTCTGTACCATAAAACGCCAGATCGAATGGCTGAACGTATAAGCCTTGTGTGTGCAAAACCGGTGAAACCAAATCGTTCCGTGTGTACTCAGCACAATCATACTATAAACAATAAAAACAATAAATAGCTTCAAAGAAAAAAAGTAAAAAATAAATACGAAGAGAAATGGCAGCAGGCAAATGGTCATCACCCAGCTCATAAGAGAAATCCAGTTTTTCTTTGTTGAAAATATATTTATGCGTGAAAAAGCTTCCCGGTATAATTGCTTTAATGTTGGTTTGACCAATTCACCGTTTGCGTTTTTCCAGCCGTATGAAGGTTGCTGGAGAACCTCATCTATAAAGGACATACCAAACAATATACGTTGAAATATGTTATTGGAACTTATTTTCTATTATAATGCTTAAACCTTAACATTTGATGACTGCGTGAATGAGGACATTATTGAAAGGATTTCAAAAATTTGCTTAAGCCAATACCTGTGCTGAGCAAATTGTGAATAAGCAAAAATATGACAATGATGATTAACCAGAACCTTTCCGATAAAAGATCACAGATCAACAGGAGAAATTCGCCCCAGGCAGCCGCATAATTCTTTCCCCATTTCTTAAATATAATTGCAAAATCAGGTTTTCAACGTTGCCCATCGAATAAACAAGGAATATCCTTCGAAGCAACTGCATCATGGGAGTAAAAAATAGAAATATGAAATAACGCCCCACCAATTCTGTCTAGTGTAGAAGTATTACACCTTACAGAGTAATTTTTTCGCCATGGTTTTTTTACCCGTCGGCAAACCACTATATGCCTGGTCACATACCTTTTCCAAAGCTTCTGAAATAGTTACTTTAATTTTTACCCGGAATATGGCATGTTATTTTATTTATAATTGTTGTATAACTCAACAAAAAAACAATAATGAGAAATAAATCAACTTCGAATAACAAAAAAGACAAAGAAGATTTAAAAAAAGAGCCCAAAACGATTTATTTGCCGGATGTCAAAGATATTCCCGGACAGGAAAACATCAAGCCGCCAAAATTCAAAGAATTTGCAGATACCACTGCCTCCTCCGCCGATGAAGAAGGCGATGAAATATGGAAAGACGAACTGCTTGATGATGATGATAATGTTTCTGAAACAGAAAGGAACCTGCTTCGTAAGGCCGCCGATCATGGCGGTGATGAGGAAAATGATGAATTAAGAAATGCAATTCCTGATACAACCGATGCGGATGGTGATGAGTTAAATGAAAAATTGACCTCAATGGATCTATCTGCTAAAGATCTCGATATTCCTGATGACTTTGAAGATGAAGAGGATGAAGAGCTGGGAAAAGAAGCGGGTGATTATTGATAGATCAATGATAATGAAAGTCCGCAGTCATTCGAAGGAATAGGAAATGTGCCACTAAAATGGATAACCGATGCCGAGATTGTAGACCAAATTGTTTCTTCGCCAGTCGCCACTCGCAAAATTAATTTCGTCAATTACCCATCGATGTGCAGCAGGCAAATAGGGAATCCGCAAAGGAAACGCGACATCAAGGCGGATAATTAAGATGGAAATATCGAATCGCAATCCCACGCCGGCGCCGACTGCAAGTTGCTTCATAAAGCCGCTGGTAAATTGTCCACCCGGATGAAGCGTATCGCTGTTGAATAACCAAACATTGCCAGCATCAACAAAAATTGCCCCGTTTACAATGCTGAAAAGTTTTGCGCGTAACTCTGTATTGAATTCAAGTTTGATGTCGCCGGATTCATCTGGAAGAAAGTTTTTTTGAGCGGTGTCCTGAAAAATTCCCGGGCCCACAGACCTGCTGCGAAACGCACGGATATCATTTGTTCCGCCTGCAAAAAATTGTTTGATAAAAGGAAGCGCAGTTGAATTGCCGTAAGGTATGCCAAAACCCAGATCGATCCGGCTCGCCCATGTGCTGTTGCCCATGTTGTGGTAATATCTAAAATCAGTTTCTGTTTTTACATACTGAGAAAAGTCAAGTCCAAATAAATAAATTGTTTTTCCGGCTTTGGCATTTGCGCCACTCAATAAACCGGCAACATTTCCGGAGAGATCTATATTCTCGTTAAAATAAAAAGCATTGACAGGTTGCTTGCCACTTAATTGATTAAAAGTGAATGTATAATTTGAACCTAAAATAAATTGTTTTTGAATGGCATAATTCAATGCCGGGTTGTTCACCGCGCTGTCCTTATATTCCTGTGTAACATTTAAGGGCTGTTCATAAGTTATGGCGATGGGATTTAACACATGTTCTTTGCGTGCATTCTCTTTCCAATCATACCCGTATGAAAAACGAAAAGAGTTAAGCGTATACAAACGAATTTTATTTAAGAAATCGTAGCCAATGTCGATATTTGTCTTTGGCAAAAATGCGCCGGTAGTATTAACCTTTATAACCGGAGTAATAAAGCGCGGAAAGGAAATTTTGTTATCAAGCCCAGCGCTGTAGGTGTTGTAGCCCTTAAGATCAGAACTGTACTGAACTTCAAAACCACCATGCGCATCAATGCTGAGGAGTTCACCGCCACCAAATAAATTCCTGTCTTTCCAACCCACGGTTACTTGTGACCCGATAAGATTGTCTGATTTACTTGTTCCCATTACCTGGAATTGCAAAGATTTTTTCGGAAGGGGAGTAAGATAATAATACGTGTTAAGCTTTGGTGTATCGGCTACGTTGACCAATTCAAACCTGTTCTTTACAAATTTGAATAATCCAGCATTGATTAGACGGCTTAATGTGAGATTGTGATCGCTTCGGGTATACGTGTCCCCAGGCTGAAACCTCATGGCTTCATCAAATAAGGCAGGCTTAAACAATTTCCCGGAATCAACAAGATAAAAATTTTTATATTGGACAGCATTCTGTTTTGCAGTATCAGCAGCGGAGGATTTTAGGCTGAAGTTCGCATATATGTACACATCATTGATGTCGTACGTGCGTCTGGCCAGTGAAGGTGTCTGTTGTTTTACATTGACATAAAGATCCACCGTGCGATTGCCGAGATTGCTGTCAACCTGGATTATCAAATAATCCGGACTGAAAAAAAAGAAGCCGTTCTCTTTCAGGTCGGCGTCAATCCGCTCCCTTTCGGCTTTGATGATATCAAGGTCAAAAGGTTTTCCTTTTCTTAACAACGATTCGGTAAAATCTGCAACAATTTCCTTGGAAATTGCAGAACTGTCCTGCTGCAAAACAATATCATTTATTTTATACCTTACGCCAGGCTTTACATGGAACAATGCGCGCGCTTTTTGATGCCTGACCGTGGTGTCGCCGGACACTTGAGCGATAAAATGTCCTTTATTTTCCAGATAACTTTGAAGCACTTTTGCGTTGTGGTCGATATTTACATCACTGGCAAGGACCGGTGGTTCACCCAAATGATTTTTAACCCATCCGCGCGGCGAATTATTTTTTTTAGCGCCATATGCAAGATTGTAAAAAAATAACTTTATGTACAACCCCAGAAACTTGCTATTTGGTTTAGGTCTGGTTAATGCAACTAAATTCTTGGAAAGCCTTTTCTTACCCTTGCTCGATAGCTTTGAACTGTCAATGAACATGGAAGCGCCGATGTACAAGGCATCGTTAGAAGGAACATGTTTTGTGGGATTGCAGGAGCAAATGGGAAGCATACATAAAAATGCATTTATGCATAAAATACCTGCCAATATTTTTTTTCCGCACGGACACATCAGGCGTCGGCTGAAAATCTTGAATCTTGATTCTGAGTATTCCCTCCTTACCTCCATTAGAATTCCTATTGTTCGATTATGTTTTTCTGTTAGCTTCACCCACTCTAATTATTGGTAATATTCTTCGTTTTTTTCTTTTTTCCGAAAATCTCGTTGAATTTGTTATAGTCGAGGGTAATGATAAATCCCATTCCAGTCTCAACAACATAACCTTCTACAACATCGTCGTAATCGTTCTTGCGGTATGCGCGCAGCACATATCTTCCGTCCTTACTCAATTTATAATCCACACCCAGATTCCCAACAAGATCGGAACCCTGATTTGCTCCAACATTTTGCGGACCTTCCAGTTCATAATCTGACCCAACCGTCACCGTCAGCCTGTCGTTCAATAATCTTTTACTTATATTTACATTTAAATCCGTTCGATTTTGCAACTGACCCGTTGTGTAGTCATCTGTCGATTGCAGATCAAAATTGACATCAACACCTTTAATGAGGCTTGAAGCAAGTTGGTTTAATTGTTGCGATAATATTTTGCTGACGCTTGAGCGTGCGAGGCTTTCCGCGTTCACGGTTGCCTGGTCTGATGCAAAAGGATCTTCACCAACAAACCTATTCAATAACAACAATGCAAAAACTTGTTTATTTAATTCCCCGGAATCCAGCCTTATCATTCCAAGTTTACCTTGTACCATGGTGATCACATCCTTCGAAACAGAATAGGCCTTGTCTTCCGGTAAAACAATATCAAAATTTATTTGCGGTTTCATTATTTCGCCTCCTATATGCAAATGCACTTCGAAAGGAAGTTTTTGGAGATAAGTATTTCTTACGGTTGCTGTTGTTTGAGCCAGTTGATCGTCTACCAAATCTATTGGCGCAGTGTTGGCGATCAATATGGCATTGATATTCAGATTTGCTTTTGTTGCCTCCCCCGTCCAGGTAATTGTGCTTCCGTTCTGAATAACAAATTTCTTTTTCAATATGCTGAAAGAAAGATTGTATGACCCGTTAGACAACTGGTAGGTTCCTGACAAAGTTGTTTTTCCGCTTTGGTCAACTCCTCCCACCAGTGTTGCCCGCCCTCTTACGCTGAGCGCATCTCCATTGGTTGGGTCAATAACAAGATTTAAAACCGCATTGCTGTCAACGATGATGTTTGTTGAAATATCAATTCCCCGCACAACAAAATCAGCAGTATCTTTATTGGAATCATTCGCAGAATCATTAGCGGGTAATTTTTTATTTACAAATTCTATTATTCCCTGCCTGTCTTCAATTCCCGGTTCATCTTGCGGCAGCGTAATAGTAATATTTGATTTTTCATCAATTTTGATGGTTCCATCAACGGAAGGTTTTTCTTCAGTTCCTTTAACATTCAAATCGCAATTAAAATACAGTTTTCCGTAGTATAATTGATTGTCTGCTTTAGTGCTGTTCAATGCACGGAAATTTTTTGCATTGATGGTTAGCGCATATTCATAATGTTTATAATCTTCAGTATTGACCGTGCCATCAATCACCAATTTATTTTTTGCCGAATCAAGAATGGCGAAGTTGGTGAATTTAACTCCCCGCGAAAATTGAAGGTTTTGGTTGTCTATATAGAAATTATTTCCAAGAGAACTCGGAGTGATCATCGCAGTGTTGAATTTAAGGTTGCCGTTAATTGCCGGCTTATCTGTTGCACCTTGTATAACAAACGCTCCATTCACATAACCAGATGCCTTTTTTAAAACGCCCATGGAAGCCCCCACGATTGATGCCAGTTCCAGCTTATTTATTCTTAAATTCAAATCAAGATTCCCTTTACCTGTAAAATAGTCGCCGGTTAATATCACGTCATTGCCTTTTCCCGTGATGCGAACATCAGCGCTAAATTTATTTTGATCGGTATTGTTCAATTTTAATGAAACATTGCCCAGCGTATCTTTATTAAAACTGAGATCGTTTATCATGAGCTGGCTGACAAATGTTGGTGCTTTTTGAGTATTGCTTACAACAATTTTACCATTCAGGTTTCCATTAAAAGCAAGAGAGTCTGATCCGGCAATGGCAGAAACGGTAGATAATAAAAATTTGCTGAACTCAACATCAAGCGCCGCATTTATTTCTTTTGATTCGCTGTTGATATGCAGCTCTTCTTCGTTCTTTTTTAAATTGAATGAGCTGGCGTTGATTCCGCCTGAAGCGAAACGTATTAAATTATCTTTATCAATTTGCCAGTGATCATAATTTAGTAAAAGGTTATCAGGTTTTAAAGAAAGCAGGAAATCACTTTTTTGCGATTGCTGAAATAAACCAGCAATATGATATTTATTTTTTAAAGCCTTATCCTGAATGTTCAGCACGAAATCTATTTTATTATCTGCTATCGAGTTTTTGAATGAAACACCATATAATGCGATGCGCTTTCCACTGTTGAACTGACCAAGATCTGCTTCGATATTTAAAGATTTGGCGGTCGGTTTAACATGCACCTGAAAATTATTCAGGCGTTGATCACCATATACTATCATTGGAGAAACCAGGTCTGCGCTCCATCCCTTATCGGACTTGAAATCTGCAGCGAAATGGACCGGATCAAGTCTAGACAGGGTTGGTAAGAAAGCGTGCAAAACCGGTCTGTTTGTAATGTCTGCCGTCAAGGTGAAATTGTATTGCTGCATAGTTGCTATACTCGCGGTTGCGCTTGTGAAATAAGGGTTGATGAGTTGTTTCAAAACGGAGCTCATTTCTGAGAGCTTATATTTCCCCTGCAGCTGAGCTTGTATAACGTCTGCGTATAACCGAATATAATGACCCGTGTCGGTTTTTCCGG
>DATGFZ010000015.1:0-2183 GCA_035308805.1 Puia sp.
TATTTTTATTCTTGTATAAAACATTGATCACCCTGCCGTCAGGAAGATTTCTTACAAGATGTTTGTATTGCGGGTCTGCGGCCCACATGAAATCATGCACATTTGGCGCAATAAAATGCCAGGTTAATTTATCACTACCAGGGAGGACAACTTTTACACCCGGGGCTTGATACCCATACCCAATTTCATTCGCATTTTGCAAATAACCGGTGCCACCCAAAATATAATTTTTGTCAATGGAAATATTTACCTCATAGTCTCCCCAGACTCCGTAAAATTCGCGCGCCACATAGGGCGTCGGATGCCATCCCTCATAATCGTATTCGCACATTTTCGGATACCATTGACTCATGGAATACCGCACGCCTGTTTGCGGGTTATCCCTGCCGCTGCGGCGAACCTGCAAGGGCACCTGCGCCTCAAAATCCATGGTAAACACGACGGTGCTCCTGGGAAGAATTGGCTTATTTAATTTAACCTGCAAGATGGTTTCTTCCTCTTTATAGGACTGGGGGATACCATTCATCTTTAACGATAACACTTTTTGATAGCCGATTTCATCGGGTTTTAAATTCAGTATCCTGTCTTTGACTCTCGTATCCCAATCGGGCTGGCCTTCGCCACGTCTTCCGCCGATAATAATTTTTCCCAGTTCACGGCTTCGGGTATCCATCATGCTGTTTGGTTGGAAAGCATTCCAGTACAGGTGATAAAAAACCTGCCATAAAGTATCAGGTGAATTATTCGTGTATTCTAATTTCTGTTTTCCTGTAAAGCGATTATTGTTCACGTTCATGTCAACATCCATCACGTACCTGACCCGCTGCTGCCAGCGGTTTGGTTGCGCAAAAATGTCTTTTGTGGGGAAAACAAATAAAAAAACAAGTAAAAATTTATACATGGTGTTGGGGAAATTTATAATGGGCGAATGTAAATAAATACGAATAATATCTGAAAAGAAAATTACATCCTTCACTTATTGTTTCTTTGCGATCTCTCGGGTCTGCTCAGATATGCCTGCCTTGGCGGTTTGTGCACGAAAATCCGTCAGACCTGTAAGATAATTTTTTTATCACAGCGTAATATTATCTCTCAGCAATTTGCCATCACTATTAAAGAGAAGATTTTTTTTCTGTACGTCGTTTTTTGCAACCTGCAAACGATATTGGATCACATCATCAGGCAATTCAATGCGGTAGATGCCATTCAGATCCCAGTCTGCATATTTGCTTTTTTCCCAGCCGTCTTTCACTGCTTCGGGAAGGTCATCTTTTGACATTTCTTTGGTGGTGCTTTTCCAGTCTCCTTTTTCGTCAAACCGGGCTTCATATTTTTCATTATCCATGTCAAAGCTTGCCACAAAAACAGAAATCTTATCCTTCCACGACACATTGGTCGCATCCGGGTATTTTGATTTCAATGCTTCTGTAACTTCTGCAGGCACTTTTCTAAACTGCGCAAAAGCGGGCACCGCAGCGGCGCAGATCAATGTCAGCAACGAAACGAACAATAATTTTTTCATGGTTATGCTATTGGGAGTGAAATTTTGTTTTTTTTGCATTAACGTTTTAACCCTCGAGGGGACATCGCCCCGCCTGCCGGCGCACATGGTGCTGGCAGAAAGTTTTCCGCCCCGGGCCGGCCTCACATTGATCTTTTTATCAATGCTGTTTTTTACAAAGATGATTCCTTGGCCACAAATAATCTCTTTATAAAATCCTAAAATTCATTTCTTGCCATCAACTACGATCACGATTTCACCTTTCACGGCTTTTGCTGCAAAATGATTTGTCACTTCCTGCAAAGTGCCGCGTTTATTTTCTTCAAAGATTTTGGTGAGTTCCCGACTTACACAACACTGCCGTTGACTTCCGAAACAGGCAATGAACTCCTGCAAAGTCTTTACCAATCGCAATGGTGATTCATAAAAGATTAACGTGCGATCCTCTTCGGCTAATTTTCTTAATAATGACTGCCGGCCTTTTTTTAATGGCAAAAAACCTTCAAAAGCGAAACGGTTTGTTGGTAATCCGCTATTGATTAAGGCCGGAACAAATGCGGTGGCCCCGGGCAAACATTCCACTTTCAGGGCAACTTTTATGCATTCTCTTATTAATAAAAAAGCAGGGTCTGAAATTCCGGGGGTACCTGCATCGGTGAGCAGGGCCATTTTTTTCCCATCC
>DATGFZ010000016.1:0-1900 GCA_035308805.1 Puia sp.
CACCAAGTCATATTTTCCAAGTATTTCGCGTTGTTAATCTAAGTGTCATTGACACGGCTTTTCTGCTGTCATGTATATTTATAGGCATGCGACGATCAAATCCCGGGTATATTCGGGTTTTTGTGTTATTTGGAATAGCAAATTATATATCTGACGCAAGCCAGGTGTATTACCTGGATCTTTTTGATCCCCTACTCAGAAATGCCAAACTATTTTATTTCCTAACACAGTCCATTCATTTTGCTTACCCTTTGTTCGAGTTTTTTTTCTTCACGGGGGTTCTTTTCCAGTTGATAAGATCTGCATTATCGAAGACTATTGCCAGATTGCTGGGCATCCTTTTCCTGGTCACCTATGGCGTTGCTGTATATTTGTTTTTTGCTAAAAACCAATCAGGTTTCCTGTATTGTGTCTCGACGGCTTTTTTTTTCAAAGACTCAACCTTTCTTTGTCTCTCCCTGTTTTTTTTTATAGAGATCTTTAAGGATGCCAAACAAATGGATATCGCGAGGTTCCCGGCATTCTGGATCGTGACTGGCATTGTATTTTATTATTCTATTGATTTATTGACGATATTTTTTGCGTCTTATTTTTACCTCCGCAATATGTTGCTGTTAAAAGATGTGGTCTTATCGATCAGTTATTTTCCCGCCATTGTTGTATTTATATTATTTACTAAAGCTTTTTTATGCAGGATAAGACAATAATATTGGTGATTTTTACAGTTTGCGTTATCCTCATAGCGAGCATGATCACTTTTATTGCTTGGATATTATTTGCCTACCAGAAAAAACAAAATGCTTTTCAACAACAACTCATGACGATTAAAGACAGTTATGAAAAAGAATTGCTGAAAAGCCAGCTGGAGATACAGGAGCAGACCTTTCAGTATATATCACAAGAGATCCATGATAACGTTGGCCAGTTCATCTCCCTGGCAAAGCTGCACCTTAACACCATTGACCTGGATCAAAAAGAGATCAGCAGACAAAAAATTGAAAATTCTACTGAGCTGCTTACCAAAGCGCTTGATGACCTGCGGGACCTGTCCAAGAGCCTGAGTTCGGATTTTATCAAGAATATCGGATTGGAAAAAACCATCGAGATGCAGATTTCGCAACTCAAAAAGACTGCAAACTACGAAATCGATTTTACCATTTCCGGAACTCATGTATTTATCGAAGATCAGCGGGAGATCATTCTTTTCCGCATTTTCCAGGAAGCGGTCAATAACATTCTCCGCCATGCACGTGCAAAAAAGATTCTGGTCAGTTTGCAATTTCTAGAGGAACATTTGTGTCTACTAATTAAGGATGACGGAACTGGATTTGAATTGCAGCAGCAAAAAACACAAAATGGTGGCGGATTGAATATTATGAAAAAAAGAGCCGCCATAATTCGTGCAAAAATAATTATTGAATCTGCGTCCGGATCAGGCACATCAGTGTCAATTCAACTTCCATTCAAGGCTTCATGATGATGAACCAGAAAATGACAATCATCAAATTACCCGGCAGATGACCGGATACCAATTGCTTAGCGACCATCAGACAATAAATCAGCGGCTCAAAGACCAAAATCGACAGATACAGTTTAGAAAATGGGCTAAAGAGATTTCCTGTCGGATTGATGGCTAAGTGCGAAGGGAAAAGATTTGCTATAGAAAACGTGGGGTCGATCACAGCGATGAATAACCGAAAAAAATTATTTAAATATGCTTTTTTTCAGTTTCAGATTGGTGGGATAGCTCGTTTTGCTACAGCAACCAGATTTTTGCTTACCCCTTTCAGCATTTCAGCCGGATCATAGAATGAGATTAGGATTATCTTTAAGAAAGAATGTTTCCTTAACTGCTTCTAGCGTGGCATCGATGAAAAAAAAATTTCCATACCGATATCGT
>DATGFZ010000017.1:0-3049 GCA_035308805.1 Puia sp.
CTTTTTTTGGAAATTCGTGATGTCGCCATGTACTGGTCCTTGGCCATGCGCGGCAAATCAGCAATTCCATAAACCGAGGACATTAATAATGATGCGAATGCCGAGCAATCAATTCCATCTTTTGAGTTGCCGCCAAAATGATATCTTGCGCCATACCAATCTTCCATAAACTGCAAAAGTTTTTCGTTACGCATTTCTTCGACAGGCACATCTGCAAGGATTGCATATTTAAACTGAAGCAGCGAAAAAGTTTCAATTGCAGAAAAACCATAGTCGAGGTTACGATTCAAAGATGGTGAATTGAACTGTTGAGGTTTTATTCTGCTTGCAGAATTTGCAGAATTATGCGACTGAGGATTTATTGAAATGTGATCGATGAATTTTATTGAAGAAGAAGATTTTTGCTGATTATTATATGAATCAGCACTTGAAGTAGCAGGTTTTAAACTGCTGCAACTAAGTACAAAAAAGCCAACCGCTAAAATTAACAATACATATTTCACATCATACTTTTTAGGGTGCGGTAAGGTAATAAAATAAATCAAAGCTTCATAATTATTGTGGAAAGAATGTTGATTTTAGTGAACGAATTTTATTGTGTTTTGTTTGTTAATTGCAGGTCAAGTTTTTGGGGGTTCAGTTCTGGGTTGAACCCCCTTGTATATTCCAGACATAAAGGCAAAATGTAAAATTCTGATGTCAAAATTTTCTCATTTACACGTCCATACACAATTTTCACTCCTTGACGGAGCTGCATCCATTCCCAGTCTATACAGAAAAGCCATTGCAGAAAATATGCCGGCTATAGCGATCACTGATCACGGCAATATGTTTGGAGCTTTCGAATTCGTTGCGGAGGCCCACAAATACAAAAACGATGACGGTTCATTAAAAATAAAACCAATTGTTGGTTGCGAATTTTATATTGTGGCAGACAGGCATCGCAAAATCTTTACCAAGGAACAAAAAGATGATCGCTTTCATCAGGTTCTTCTTGCAAAAAATAAAACCGGCTACCAGAATTTGATCAAACTGACCTCTTTGGGTTATATTGAAGGTTTATACAGCAAATATCCACGCATTGACAAAGAGCTTATTGAAGGATATCGCGAAGGATTGATTGCCACAACCTGTTGCATTGGCGCACATGTGCCGCAAACCATTTTGCATGGGGGGGAAGAAAAAGCCGAAAAGGAATTTAAATGGTGGCTGGATATGTTCGGAGAGGATTATTTTATCGAATTACAAAGACACGACATAAAAGAACAGGAAATCATCAATAGGCAATTGCTAAAATTTGCAAAGAAATATAATGTTCCAGTCATTGCAACAAATGACAGCCATTATACGGATAAAGAAGATTTCAACGCTCACGATATTTTGCTTTGCATCAATACCGGCGAAAAGCAAAGTACTCCGGGTTATGATGATTTCGTAAATGATGATGCGCATGTAAAAAATCGTCGTTTTAAATTTCCCAATAATAATTTTTATTTCAAGACCGCTGCTGAAATGCAAACGCTGTTCAGCGATGTACCGGAGGCGATCGAAAATACCAATCTCGTTGCAGACAAAATCGAAGTGTTGAATCTGAAGAAAGACATTTTGCTTCCAGCCTTTCCTGTTCCCAGAGAATTCCAGGTTCATGAAGACAATAATCTAAATCAATGGGAATTTCTTAAACATATTACTTATATAGGTGCTAAAGATCGTTATCATGATGTTTCCCCCGAAATCCAGGAGCGAATTGACTTTGAGCTGTTCACTGTTAAAACGATGGGCTTTGCCGGCTATTTTTTAATAGTCAGTGATTTTATAAAGACCGGCAGGGAAATGAACGTATTGGTAGGTCCGGGCCGCGGGTCAGCTGCAGGAAGCGTTGTGGCTTATTGCATCGGCATCACGAATATCGATCCGATAAAATACAATTTGTTATTTGAAAGATTTTTAAATCCGGATCGTAAATCAATGCCCGATATTGATACTGATTTTGATGATGAAGGGAGACAGAAAGTAATTGATTACGTTGTAAAAAAATACGGCAAGAACCAGGTTGCACAAATCGTAACCTACGGTACGATGGCTGCAAAATCAAGTATCAAAGACGTCGCCAGGGTGATGGACCTGCCATTGCCGGAATCCAATGCGCTGGCAAAACTTATTCCAGAAAGAGTGGGTATTACTTTGAAACGTGTTTTGCATGCCCCGCTTACATGGAAAGAAGGAGAAACATCCCTGGAAGAAAAGGAGGGCGTTAATTCTGACGATTTGGAAGGCGTAAAAAAAATACGAGCGATCTACAATACCAAAGATGATCCGCGAAGCAAAGTTTTGCATGAGGCGGAAAGATTAGAAGGTTCTGTTCGCAACACCGGGTTGCACGCGGCAGGAATCATTATCGCACCTGAAGATCTGTTCAACATAATCCCGGTGTGCAAAGTAAAGGATTCAGATTTATTGGTTACTCAAATTGAAGGAAGCATCATTGAAGACGCGGGCGTTTTGAAGATGGATTTTTTGGGATTAAGAACGTTGAACGTTTTGAAAACTTCTATTGAATTGATAAAAGAAAATCACGGAATACTAATTGACATAGATGCAATTCCTCTTGATGATAAGAAAACCTTTGAATTATATCAACGAGCTGAAACCATCGGGACCTTTCAGTTTGAAAGTCCCGGCATGCAAAAATATTTACGTGATTTAAAGCCTGATAAATTTAATGACCTGATTGCCATGAATGCATTGTATCGACCCGGTCCCATGGCATACATTCCAAATTATATTGAC
Source organism: Puia sp. (assembly GCA_035308805.1). Lineage (GTDB taxonomy): Bacteria > Bacteroidota > Bacteroidia > Chitinophagales > Chitinophagaceae > Puia. Next base: position 2,791 of record DATGFZ010000017.1, read on the forward strand.
CGCAAACATGGGCGCGAAGCGATCAGTTATGACCTGCCGGAAATGAAAGAATATCTCGAAGACACGTATGGCATCACCGTTTACCAGGAACAGGTTATGTTGCTCGCCCAAAAACTTGCAGGCTTTTCAAAAGGCGAGGCGGATGTATTGCGCAAGGCTATGGGAAAAAAAGACCGCAGGACCCTTGATAAAATGAAGGGCACTTTTATCAAAGGAGCGACTGCAAAAAATCATCCCAAGGAAATTTTAGAAAAAATAT
>DATGFZ010000018.1:0-1633 GCA_035308805.1 Puia sp.
AGTAAAGGTTTCTCAATACAACACCGTTTATATTTCTTTCCACTACCGCAAGGACATAGACTGTTTCTTGAGACACTCGGCATAGATCAAACACCCCAAATTCAATGGAGTACCAAATTTATGCATTTCCCTTGGCGCGCAGGACTTTTTAAATGTAATACTTTGGATATCTAGTTGGCTATGTGCTTTCTCCCGTTGTTCGATTAAAACTAAATGGCGATAGTGGAATAATAATGCAATTTTTGGAATAGAAAAATAGTTCTTTTCAAGGTTGGTGTATAATCAGAGACATGGGTGAAGTTTGTGAAAATCCATAATTGAGGTTGCGATTAAATACTGAAGTAATGATCTTCTGAAAGGCTTGCCAGGCGTAGATTTCAGCGGGTGATCTAATTTTGAAAATGAAATTCGTATTTCATCTTGCCTGAGGTTGATCCAATAAATAAATAATGCTCAACTTAGGCTCTTTCTTGAGCTAGTGTATTTTCAGAGACATGATTAACTAGAATAAAAACCGAAAAATGAATGCAACCAGAACTAGCGTTCAATAAATTCTCTGAAAGGTTTACCCGGCATGCGTTTCATCAGAATTTGTAACTGAGATGAATCCAGTTATATCGCAATAAAAATCTAGGAGTTCGAATCCCTTCTCCTCCGCAATTTTCATTTCTGCGGAGTGAGCCGCGCTGATCCCTTGGGTTTCAAAGGATTTTTTCCTGCGTGCGCCAGGCGTTCAATTCAAGTGCGGGTCGATTGCATCTCTGCAACTTCCTTTTCATTGGCTTGGACTTTTGAATGGGGGTGCATAAACCCGCGTATAAATGAGTAGGAAACTTGTTGACGTGATACTAATTCGGCGATTCAATAATCAGGCTTTGTAAAAGTGACCGAAATGCACTAGATCTTATCGTAGGCTCAATTCCGTCTTCGACAATTTCAGGCCGCTTTATTTACAGCGTGTCACTTCTAGCGTAGCTTATTTTCTGCAGCTTTTGGTTCCTGACTTCGTTTGCAAAATCAACTTCCACAAATCTCTTTCCAGCTAACGGCTGTGAAAAAAATCGTGAGATATGCGACACCAGCAAATTTGCCAAAACTAATACATTAAAGGCGCGCGCGCATTAATCTAAATGATTTTTATTATGCAAAAAAATATTATATTTTTTTGGTTTCTAAGTGTTAGTTCGTAGACCACCTTGCTCAAATTATTGCTGGTTAATGGTTTCACGCGAATGGTTGGTTAAACATTGATTTTGAAAAATACCGTATTTTCCGAATTTCTCAAGTACAATTTCCTGTTTCTCTTTTCATCGATGATTTTTTTATTTGATTAGTTTTTTATTTTTGTTTCTGAAAGAATTCTGATAACCACTGTCCCGCCGAAATACTTTGACCAAGCTTACTGACTTTTGAAAACTGTTTTTTCCTCCCTTGTATTTTTGAACACCGTATTAATTTTCTAATCCTATTTAGAAGAATCGATCGATTAAGACAAATGGGTCGGCCGTCAGTCTTACGCTGCACGGACCATCAGTTTCGGATGGATTTTTTTGTGGATTTACTCTAAACCAAAACTTGTTTTATGAAAAGCAGCCTTTCCCTTCTTAGCTTCGTGTTTGCATCTTATTTCGCT
>DATGFZ010000019.1:0-14401 GCA_035308805.1 Puia sp.
ATTATCAGTACTTCACCCATGACAGAATCAAAAAGATACTGCCTCTATTGTGACAAACTCCTAAAAGGACGGAGCGATCAGTTATATTGCGATGACGCATGCCGCAATGCCTATTTCAACAACAAGCGAAAATCCGAACACCAAGAAATCCGCAGCATTGATCTTATTTTAAAAAAGAATCGAAGAATTCTAAAAGAATTACTCGGCGCAAATGAAATTTTGAGCATACCCGAAAATAAATTGCTTCAAAAAGGGTTTGATTTCAAATACCACACTCATTTTTTCAGATCACTTAGCGGAGGCCTTTATTGGTTTTGCTATGATTATGGCTATCTTCTTAAGAGGTCTTCCCTGTACGTGATCTTAAAAGAGACCAGTCAAATTAAGAACAATCCGGGTTCTTAAATACCTTCATTTTCTTAAACGTTTACAATCGTTTATATCTGCATAGAAATATTTTATTACCGATTATCGCTCCCTTTCAGCTTCATATTTGTGCAGGGCTTCCCCAAATCCATTTCATCAGAAAAACAAGAAATATGAATCATAAAGATTTTTTTCGTCTTTAAACCTAAAGCTTATGCTAACCATCGGAAGAATTACCAAAGACGCAATCGCCAAAAAAACAAGGATGAAGAACAGGTAGTTGCATTTTCAGTCATTATGAATGAGGGTACCAATCAAAAAAATGAACAACGCAAAGCATGCACACTATATCCGGATTGTGATTTATTTTGGTTTGGATCTGGTGTTGTCCAACGGTTGAACGAAGACAGTCTTGTCAAAATTGACGGACTCCCCATTTTGAATGCGATTTCCGACGAGCGAATTGAAATCCTGGCTTCCCTGAACCTGCATATGTATAAAATTCAAATCCCCGGCCGGTGTTAAACAAGCAGAAAAACAGCAGTCATCATGACTGAATCTCCTGGACCGGTTTACGATTTGCCGCCTTAGGGAACCGGTGTTACCTCAAAATGGAGATGTCATCTTTTTATCAACAATAACGAATATATGCATCAATACAACGGACTAACGGACACCTATAAACGAATTACCGGTTTTGTCATTGAATTTCTCGAAAAAGGAGAAGTAATCTGGCGTAAAGGATGGAATGAATTCGGACTGCCTCAAAATATTGCCTCTGGATACCAGTACAAAGGCTGGAACTCCTTTCTACTCAATTTTATTACCATGCATTATGGTTTTAGGACGCCTTATTTTATTACTTACAGACAGGCGATGGACGCAGGAGGTACCATCCGCAGGGGACAAAATGGCTTTATTGTTATTTACTGGGCAACCTTTGAAAACAAATCCAAACCTGTTGAAATCGATGGCGAAAAAAAATTTCTGACTTACAGAGTCCCAAGAAGCCACACGGTTTTTAATATTGACCAAACTCTCGGTATAGTTTATCCTAAAGTTGAAAAACTTCTTCGCAGTCAAATTCAAAAAATTGATGCCTGCGAAAAAACAATTGAATGCATGCCCCAAAAGCCACTTATCCTTAATCGCGGCGACGAGGCATATTATGATAAAGTGACCGATTGCATCACGCTACCCGCGGTCGAAAAATTTTGCAGCGATGAAGATTATTATAAGACCTTGTTTCATGAACTGGCACACAGCACGGGACACCAAAAGAGATTGAATCGACCTGAGTTGAATCAATCCGGTGGCTTTGGAAAAGAACTCTATAGCAAGGAAGAACTGACCGCTGAATTAGCAGCCGCCTTTCTTTGCGCCATTTGTGGAATCGAACAAAACACACTCACCAACAGCGCTGCATATATACAAGGCTGGCTGAAAGTTTTGCACAACGACAAAAAAATGATTCTAAAAGCAGCCAGTCAGGCACAGGCTGCTGCAGATTTTATCCTGAATAAAAAAATCCTGGAATTCGAGAGCGAATCAAAATCTTAAGTGTCAAAGGTTATCTATGATTAACCTTTCCGGCTTCTGGACAGGCTGTACAATAAGTTCAAGATCCATCCCGGCAATAAAAATAAAAACATTGCAGGTTCAGGATGGACGCCGGCAAACATACCAGTCGCCATGAAAGATTCTTCTCGTTCGTGCCTATTATGACTATGATATTTACTTCACTGTGTTTTAAGACTACTCACCGGATTCATGCTTGCAGCCTTGATAGCCTGGAAACCGATAGTCAACAAAGCAATGATCATGGAAACTGAACCAGCGGCAAAAAATACCCACCATCCGATATTTACGCGGTAGGCAAAACTTTGAAGCCAGCTGTTCATAGAAAACCACGCAAGGGGAAATGCAATCAATGAAGCTATTGCAACCAAATTGATAAAATCTTTTGCAATCAGTAACACAATATGAAATACGCTGGCCCCCAGCACCTTCCTTATCCCTATTTCTTTAGCGCGCTGAGCAGAAATATAGCCTGCTAAAGCAAACAATCCCAGACAAGCCAAAAGAATCGCCAGTGATGAAAAAGTACTGAATATTTTAGCCGTTTGCTGTTCGTTATGATAAAGCGTGGTATAGTTATCATCCAAAAAGTGGAACTCAAATGGACGATGCGGTACATACCTGTTCCAGGTGTCATTAAGACCCCGCAAAACCGACGGCATATTTTGTCCTGCTACCTTTGCATAGCATTTGTAAATATGACTAAATCCAGAATCGAGAAAAATGACCAATGGCTTTATTGTCTCCTGCAATGGTGCAAAATGAAAATCTTTCACCACGGCTTTTACAATCCCTTTATTAAAATTCAGATAAAGTGTTTTCCCGATAGCATAACCAGGTGTCCAACCGAGAGCTTTGACAGCGGATTCATTTAACATGTAACTAGTATGCCGGTCCCCGTTGATATTTGCAGAGTCTAATTGTTTCCAGTCCGAAAGGGTATAGTCGCTTCCGGCAATAATGGAGATACCTGTTGTACGGACAAAATCAATATCGGTGGGCGAAACCATTACAAAAAATTGTGTAGCCGCAGTATTCGCCGTCGTCCGCAGGGCATCACCCCATGCCAAATTCGTGATTTCCTGAGCACCGCAGCTAACTGCTTCAACACCCGGCACCTTTTCTATAGCCTCCTTTATCAATTGAAAATTTGCCCGAACTATATTGTCAACCGGGAGCACTATTAAATGATCCTTATCATAGCCGAGTTTTTTTTGCTGCATGTATGACAATTGCTGAAAAATAATTGTCGTAGAAATGATCAGAAAGACGGATACAATAAACTGGAAAACGATCAACGATTTTTTCAGCCCTCCCCCTCGTGCGGAAAAGGAAAATCCCGATTTCAGTACGGTCATCAATTTAATATTGCTGAGTATAAAAGAGGGATAAGCGCCAGATGCAAGACTGACGACGGTAAAAAATAGTAACATCCAGGCGACGGCTATTGGATTAAATAATAACGATGAGTTTAGTGGTCGCTCAACCAGTTGATCAAAATAAGGTAAAATGAAAATCGACAACACTATCGCAAACGCGAAAGCTATGAAATTTAATAACAGCGACTCGCCAATAAATTGTATAAAAAGCTGCCACCTGGCTGAACCCAAAACTTTGCGGATTCCGATCTCTGAAATCCTGGTAACGGACTGGGCTGACGCCAGGTTGGTGTAATTAACGGACGCAATACAAAGAATGAGCAATGCAACGGCAATCAGAATATAAATATATGTGATATTTCCGCTTGGTTCGAGACCGGAAAGAGAAGAGTACAAATGAACGCTGGTAAGCGGTTCAAGATGATACAGCAGGTAATCATTTCCCGTGAGTCCGACATCTTTTTGAGTCCTCATGTAGGCAGCAATTTTATTTTCAAGTCCGGGCATATCCTTGGAATCATGAAGCAAAAAATAAGTAGTATAGATCTCAGCGTTCCAGTTAGGATTATTGGCATCCGGAAGGCTCGAATAGGAAGCAATAAAATTGAATCTTATCTGTGAGTTAATGGGTGCGTCTTTAGCTACGCCGGATACGAGGTAATTTTTCGTTCCACCAATCAATAATATTTTACCGAGACCATCGGTGTTACCAAAATATTTTTTTTCCATCGATTGACTGATCACTATTTTGTCGGGGGCGTCTAATGCATTTTGGGCGTTCCCTTTAATGAGTGGAAATGAAAACATTTTGAAAAAAGTAGAATCAGCAAAATAAAATTTTGGTTCTACATAAGTTTTGTCACCGTAACGAACCACGAAGGGGTCACGATTCCTTATCCTTACATAAGATTCAATTTGTGGAAAAACAGCTGCCAATCTTGGGCCTTCCATGGATGCTGTGGTTCCGAGTTGGTGTTTTGTACCATCAACCGTGTATTCTGTGGTGACACGTACCAGGCGGGATGCATTTTTATTAAACCGATCGTAGCTTAATTCATTCGACACGAAGAGTCCGATCAGGATGCATGAGGTTATTCCGATGGTTAATCCGCCAATATTTATGATGTTGTATAGTTTGTTCTTAGCTAAGTTGCGCCAGGCTATTTTTAAGTACATGCTAAGCATACATAGAGATTTACTTTAATGATACCAATAACACAAATTATTTACCTTTTAAAAATACGGGGCAAAGTCATTTGCCTTCTTTTGATTGACCGATCATCCTATTATAACGGAATCGCACCAATGAGATCTCATTCGCAGTAGACCATGGGTTCTATTTCTTCTTTCAATACAAAAATAAAAGATGTTAAGCAATTTTATTCAGCGCCTTGTGAATTATGAATGGTCGATAGCATCGCGTTTCCGGACTACAGGAAAAAACCTCTGTCATTTTAAATTCAGTTTACTCTTTATTGTACCCGTTTCCTTTGGACCGAATAGCCATGATCTCAAGTCATTTTTAAACGCCTCCGGTCAATTCTCGGGATTTCTGATGGTTCCTTTGCTGTTCAGCTGTCAAACAAATTGAATTTCAGGATTCGATGGGTTACCAGTTATGTCCTGGAAAAACATGCATCTTTTTGACGAACATGGATTCACGTATTAATTTAATATAGTCATGCCTCGTCCTAAAAACTGCCCAATAACGCACACGTTTGTATCAAAAGCGTTCAGACCATTTATATTGATCCAAAACAATATATTGATTGTTAGCACCATAACGAACTGGCATATTCTTAGCGCGTTTAAAAAGAATATATTTTTTCGCCCAGAGGGATATGTCTTAGTTTGTTTGGACTGGCCGCTTTTACGGCGGAACGAATGAACAATGAGATCGGTATCCGGAAAGTACTGGGACCGAGCGTTGCTGGCATTGCACGACTCCTTACTATAGAATTTGTGAAGCTGGTTGCGATTGCCACAGTCATCGGATTGCCTATTGCATGGATGGTCATGAATAAATGGTTGCAAAGTTTCGCTTACAGGATAAATATTCGTTGGTGGGTGTTTGTTGTTGCATATTTTTTTGCAATTTTTATTGCCCTCCTGACCGTAAGCTTCCAGGCAATCAAGGCAGCTATAGCAAACCCGGTAAAGGGTTTGCGAACCGACTAAAAATGATTCGTAAATATTGTTCCATCTTAATCATAACAATGTTTATTATTTAACAAATGAAGCATGTTAAAAAATTATTTAAAAACAGCGTGGCGCAACATCGGGAAAAATAAATTGTTTTCAGCCATTAATATTCTTGGTTTATCTATTGGCATTGCTTTGTGTTTTGCCATTATGCTTTATGTACAGGACGAATTGAGTTACGACAAGTTTAATGCAAACGCAGATGACATTGTCAGGGTCGCATTCGATGCAAACATTAATGGCGGAAAGATATTTGAAACTTCAATCATGGCACCTGTTGCGCAGACCATGAAAAAGGATTTTCCTGAAGTGGTGGATGCTGCAAGGCTTACTAATTTTGGTTCAGCAAAAATTAAAATCAAGGAGAAAGTGTTTAAAGATGATAAATTTGCTTTGGTCGACCCTGCCTTCTTCACCATTTTTAGTTTGCCACTTATTGAAGGCAATGCAAAGACCGCATTACTTCAACCCAATTCCGTCATACTTACAGAAACAACAGCGAAAAAATATTTCGGCGATGATCATGCCATGGGTAAAACCATCGTGTATACCAATAACAATAACCAGTTGTATAAGGTAACCGGTGTAATGAAAGATATTCCGTCAAATTCCCACTTTCATTTTGATCTGTTTGGTTCTATGACCGGTCTGGACCAGGCAAGATCAGACTCCTGGATGAACGGCAGTTTTTTTACTTATCTCCTGCTAAAACCGGGAACAGATCGTGCAAAGATGGAAGCTAAGTTTCCAGACATGGTGAGGAAATACATGGGACCCCAAGTGCAGCAAAGCATGGGCATCAGCCTCGAACAATTTAGAACAAAAGGGAATTCATTGGGTTTCATATTGCAGCGGCTTACATCCATTCATTTGCACTCAACATCGGTGACTGACCTTGAGCCGGGCGGAAACTCGACCTATGTGTACGTCTTTGCAGGCATTGCATTATTCATGCTGATAGTTGCCTGCATCAATTTCATAAACCTCTCTACCGCGAGCGCATCAAAACGTGCAAAGGAAGTGGGAATAAGAAAAGTTTCTGGCTCAGACCGGTTTCAACTAATCAGGCAATTTTTATCTGAATCAATGATGATCGCAATGATCGCGTTGATAATTGCCTTTGTAATGGTGAAGCTTGCGTTACCAGCTTTCAACAATATATCCGGTAAACCATTAACGCTCGATATAAAACCAGTCCTTGCATTTGTTGCATTAGGGATTTTGGTGGGGCTTGTTGCGGGCATTTATCCTGCTTTTTACCTTTCTTCATTCAAACCTATTGATGTATTAAAAGGAAAATTCACCCCCGGCAAAAAAAATTTTGGGTTGCGTAGTGGTCTTGTCCTATTCCAATTTTTTATCTCGGTTGGTTTGATCATTGGGACAATTGTTGTTTACCAGCAAATGAAGTTCATACAAAATACAAACCTTGGCTATGATAAGACTCAATTGATCACGATCCCGGATTCTTATGCCTTGGGGAAGAACGAACAGGTATATAAAAACGAGATGTTAAAGGACCCGCGTATCATCAATGCAGCCATTTCGCGGTATAAGCCTGCAGGGCCGACGCAAAACAACAATGCGCTGGCATATCCGCAGGGCAATGACAATCTCGTGATGAGCTCAATTGAATACCGCGTTGATGAAAATTATATTCCGACTATGGGTATGCACATGCTCACAGGCAGGAATTTTTCAAAGGCTTTTTCCACTGATTCATTTGCCATCATTCTAAACGAAACAGCGGCAAAGACCCTCGGATTTGGGTTGCCGAATGCGGTAGGTAAGACCGTGATCAGGGAGAATAGCGATCGGGGCACGAATATTCCGTTTCATGTAATTGGTGTGGTAAAAAATTTCAACTTTAAATCATTGCATGAAACGATCTCACCCCTGGTAATGGTATTGGAGCCGGAAGGAGGACTGATCTTCAAAATAAAAGCAACAGATGTGAATGGTTTGATTGCCACCATGAAAGCCAGATGGGATACTTATAATACAGGTGAGCCATTCACGTATTCATTTATCGATGATCTGTTTGATAAGACTTATTCGGCAGAGCAAAAAACAGGAACAATCCTCAACATCTTTTCCGTGCTTACCATATTCGTTGCGTGTTTAGGATTATTTGGTTTAGCAACATATACCGCAGAACAAAGAACCAAGGAAATCGGAATAAGAAAAGTATTGGGGGCAACTGTGACCCAGGTAACACAAATGCTTTCCAAAGAATTTTTAAGGCTCGTTTTCATCGCATCGGTAATCGCATTTCCATTTTCCTGGTGGGTCATGAATAAATGGTTGCAAAGTTTCGCTTACAGGATAAATATTCGTTGGTGGGTGTTTGTTGTTGCAGGCACTGGCGCTTTGCTAATCGCTTTGATAACAGTAAGCTGGCAGGCTATAAAAGCAGCGATCGCAAACCCGGCAAAAAGTCTGAGGTCGGAATAATTAGCAAATTCGGATACGCGCGAATCCTCCAGTAAATTGTGGTGGAATTATTCCACTGACCAATTCAATGACAGCATATTATTTTCCAACGACTGGCCGCTACTTTTCAGTCTGCCCAGGCTGCAATGGAAAATCCGGTAAAAAGTTTGAGAACGGAGTGACAGGCAGATATAAAAGTTTCCCATTCCCTCAATTGGCATTCTATAATGTGATTTGTCGGTTTGTTTTTTATGCGAACAATTGGACGACAAATTCAGAGTGATCGCCTTCTTTGCTTTCTACTTTTAATTCTCCCCCATGTGCTTTGATGATATCGTAACTCAAACTCAGCCCCAGTCCTGTTCCCAGTCCGGTAGGTTTAGTAGTGAAAAATGGTTGAAAAATTTTGTCAATTACTTTTTCCGGGATGCCGTTTCCATTATCGGTAACAGTCAGCACAACTTTATCATTAATCTTTTTGGTGTGGACCCAAACTGATGGTTGATAATTTGCACCGGCAGTTTTCATTTTGTCATTCACCGCATAAAATGCATTGTTGTATAGGTTCAGAAGTACTCGCCCGATATCCTGAGGAACGACATTTATTTTTCCGATATTATTATCAAAATCTGTTTTCATGGTTGCATTAAAAGAATTGTCTTTTGCCCGGAGTCCGTGAAAACTTAATCGCAAATATTCGTCCGCCAAGGCATTTATATCTGTTGGTTCTTTTACACCTGCGCTTGAACGGGAGTGTTGTAACATTCCCTTTACGATGCCATCAGCCCGCCTGCCATGATTGTTTATTTTTTCAAGATTCTGTTTGATGTCATTCAATATCTCATTTTCTAATATCTCATTTCTTGATTCTTTAGGATTGTTTCTTTCTTCTAGTAATTCTTGGATCAACTCATTGCTCACTTCAGAAAAATTATTCACAAAGTTTAACGGGTTTTGTATTTCATGGGCAATGCCCGCAGTAAGTTCTCCCAGTGACGCCATTTTCTCCGATTGAATGAGTTGGGATTGAGTTGCTCTTAAATTATTTAGCATTTCTTCAACTTTCAATTTTTGAATATTTATTTCTTCTTTTTGATTTTGCAGGACGATATTGGCTTTTTGTTTAAGCCGGTTATTGCGATAAAGAAGAAATCCAATAACTATAAAGATTGCTATGGTTACCAGTGCAGAATAGAAAGCTATTTTATTTTTCAATTCTTTTTCCTGCTGTACCGTCTCCTGTTCCCGAAGTTGCTGATCAAAAGCCATTGATTGGATCTGAATAATTTTTTGCCGGCTAAACAGGCTGTCTTTTGCCGCTACCGTTAAAGCCAGGTATTTTGCAATACTATCGGTTTTATTTTGAGCTGTATAGGCGGAGGTCAGCAAATTTAGTGCTGACAATTGTCCAAGAGAATAATGTGTTTGCCTGCTCAACGCCAGCGCTGCCCTGGCATAAAAAATACTTGAATCCAGCTGACCGGTCTTCATAAAGGCTGTGGAAAGTCCGCTAAAATTATCCATCATATCCTTGTTGCTGGTGGTGGCAATCTCAATACCCTTGCGGTAGTTTTGTATCGCCTTGGCATATTCCCGTAAGTTTACATAAATATTCCCATAGCCATAATACAGACCTGACCAGGAATTCTCCCCCAATATTTTTTTCATGAGCGATTCTGTAACGTGCATATAATACAGAGAAGAATCAGGCTCATTTAATTCAGCAAATTGCGTAGCTACACGCCAGGTAATCGTCATATAAGAAATCGCAGTATCCAGATCCTCGCTTTTAAAAGAAGGCGGCGACTGCGATTCAATTAATTCCTTGGCCATTTTTGATTGGACCAAAGCTTCCTTAAAATTGCCTTCGTCTTCATAAACTATAGACAGCAACCCGAAAGTGGTGGCAAGCCCAAACGAATTACCGGATCTTTCAGCTACGCTTTTGGCCCTGTTGATATAAAATACAGCCTTGGGGTAATCGCCGCTAACAATATTGAACCAGGCATAATCATGATAGGCCCTGTTTAGATCATAATTGGATTTTATTTGATTTGCGAAAGAGATTTCGTGCTCTGCATAGATCAGTGAAGAATCCGGTTTGATCCATAAATAACTATAAAAAAGACCCCGCAGGTATTTAAACTTTTCTACTTCGGTTCTTGCCTCGGACAAAGCCTTTTGATTCCGGATGATCTCGCTATTTTGCTGTGCGTGCAAACAGAGCAAACAAAATAGTGACGCAACCAATATGATTAATTTTCGCATGATAATCTTCTGTCGTGAATTGTTGACAGGTCGTATTTGAAAATCAAATTACTTATGCAAAGCAAAGTGCACGTATTTTGCGGTCACCCATAAAGGGGCTGCCATAATTTTGACAGGCGACAACTCGCCGTTTCGCAATTTTAATAAATTAAAATACTGCAATATGCCTGGCACAAAGTTGCACAAATCCAGTGATTCCGAGCGCTAATCTTTTTTTATTGACAACGATGATCACAAAATCTCCTGGTCGGTTTCTATCCGGTCTTTAAATCTCGTCTTGGGGCATTTTTTACAAACCCCGTCCGTAAGGGTACTGATTAAGACCAAGAGAAGAATTTCGATGGTTTTTTCGTGACTAAATTGATTTTTTATGCATCAAAGGCGAAGGTTCTGCCAGTAATTTAGCGTGACCTCACTGATTCCCCTTGCAATTATTTTCTCACCATCTTTCATAAAATAATCAGACGAATCAGGATAAAGTGCCGGTTTAATTGCAGCCTGTTCAGTTTCTGCAAGATCATTGAGCAACATTTTTTAATTGCTCCTTTAATGCGGTGAAATCAACAGGCTTGGTCAAAAAACCATTGGCTCCGATCTTCATTGCATGGTTATAGGTTTCATGATCACCATATGCTGTCATCATCATAACATGAGGGGAAGGTGATTCATAGGTTTCCTTGATTCGGCGCAACAATTGAAGACCGGTCATTCCCGGCATATTGATATCAGACAGAATCAGCACTGCCTCATGGTTATGTTCTTCCAGATATTTTAAAGCCTGCTCGCCGGAAAACGCAAACATAAATTCCAGCTCTTTACGCCTGATCTCTTTACGGAAATGCTGCTCAAACAAAACTTTCACATCGTGTTCGTCGTCGACTACAAGTATTTTCATAATATAAATTTATCTCCTAAAATTAAACCAGTCCTTTATCCGCTGGTCTTGGGGTGAAGAATGGTCGAAATGATTTGCCCCATATTTTTTCCGGAATATGGTGCCTGGAATGACTACCGGTAATGATTAAGCTATTATCTGATCTTATTGCCAGAGGTATTGAGTTATTGATCACCGGTCGGATGGCTGGATTCATTGAACTTTCAGGTGGTTGATCTGAAGATAATGATTTTCAATAAGATCATCTATATATTTTTTTTGCATCAAAGCGCGCCCCGACCGGGTATTCGAGGCTCCTGCAGCCTGCAGCATGACTGACAGACTCACTCCTAACATAGATGGACACCTGAATATATGGAATCAGCACCAGTGTCATTTGTTTTTAAATGTATGCAACCCATAAGGTGACTGGTCAGGTGAGGCATTGGTAAGCTGTATGGAGGGTGCCCTACCGAGGCTTATAACGACTGAGCTAAACGTGAAACCGGAGGATGCATTTTTGTACAATCTGCAAACGGGGTTTTGCGGATCGTCCTTCGATCGCAAAGTCTCCTTAATGACCTGCTCCGATAATTCATTAACCTGCAGACCGAGCCTTTTTTCCAGGGAAGCATAACGCACTACGCTGTTGTCATTTTTTAGTTCACCCGCCAGTATTCTCCGGTGGTTTTTTTCATACCATGGTTTGACATCACTATTGGCTAAAGCATGGTTGGTATGATACACAATTGAATAATCCGAGCTTGTGGGTAAGAACCTAACCACCCTACCTGCAGAGGCTTCAAAATCATAAACACTGTCAAAGGCCCCTATGATATAATTCTGACCGGAAGCATGTTTAATGCGCTGGATGAACCGCAGGGCACCTGGTTTGTCTGTCCTGGTCAAAATTCCTCTGATCACGCAGGCACCGGGTAAACCGTCGGTGCAGGCATTTAATTCCATAAGCGTGTTCACGCAAACCCCAATGCTTTTTTCATTGACTCCATTTAACCCAATCAGACCTGCAGCGCTAAGCACAAATTGCTCAGGCACATCTTTGTACCCGGCAATATGTAATAATACCTGATAACCATTCAGATAACTTTCCAGGTCCATATTCTGTGCTATATAAGCGTGGTGTGAACCAGCAGCCGAAATACCAATTCCGCTGCAATGGTGTTTTTGTGAGTGTTCCAACCTGTCCAAATACACCCAAAATTCATCTACCAATTGAAAACAAAGCACGTCCATGAATGACTGCCCCGAACTTTTCGCAATTCCCTTTATTTCATCATAGAGGTCGGGCGTCCATCTTTTTATTGCCGGAATAAAATGAGTAGACCGGTAAAACTGACAGATCACTGAATCGGGGTCTTGTTTGGTATTGTATGCAATATTATCCTTCCATTTTTTGTAGACTTCTGCAATCTGTTTCTTTAACAGCCTGCCGTGCGCTAACCCGCGTTGATAGCCATTTCCATAGAGATCAATGACGGGCACTGCTGCGTGAATCGCATTTATTTTTTCTACAGCCTGCGCAGATGAATGCAGGATATGCGTCAGGAAGATTGCGCTAAGCAGGAAAGGGCTTATCCGGTTATGGTAAGGAATTCCCATATTTTTCAAATTACGAGTCGGCAAATTAATATAGGTGTTGAAGGTACGCATGTTTGTGGCGATGCGCCCTATATTTATGCATCAAAAGTTGTCTTTTTACAATGCCGTTCATCTGCGGTAAATAATCATTGAAACCAGGAGGGTTCGGCATTGAAAACACCAGACCTTTGATCATCCAATCCCGTACTGCCTGGTCAATCCTTCTTATGGAATCGAATCGGCGTGTGCTGTCCCGGGCCATTTGTTGCTCCGGCTTACGGTGAGTGAAAAGGAACGACTGTAATCGACGTTTTCGTTATCAGGTGATTGAAAAATAATAAAAAAGTTTAAAACCTTGCGGCGTATGGGTAACCGCATCAATTTATGAAACAGGTAAAGATCTTTGCCAATGCCAATCACGAAGCATTGGAAATTTTAGCCAATGAAGCAGTAAACGATCCAAATTTTTTGGAGATTCATTATGGCGTTCATGCAGTTCTGGTAGTTTACCAGGTGCCTGATATGACAAAAGAGGCAAATGCTAAAAAAGATTCGGCTAATTAATTGGCTAAATTCATTTTGACTTTGATTGCCCGCTTTGTTTGAGCTAGAATAACCATAAACGTTAGCTCCTTCATCTACAGATTAAGCAGCTTTATATTTTGTGGGTTAAACGAAGCAAGGACCCGTGTTACCAACCACGGGGAAATGATCGCTGGGAAGTCCTGTTTGGTAAACATGGTTGCTGTCATATCAATCGTTCAATGGTGCCGCATAAGCAAAGCGTCACAACAGCATAAAACACTGGCATATAATGATCTCCGGCAATGCTTTGTAAAACACAAAACTTTTGATAATTTAGAGGATTACCTTTCATACCTCTGCCGCAAATTGAAGATTGTCATCAAAGACTTCTTGTTGATTGTGCATCGTTCGATCATATGACAAAAAAATATGTACGGTTATGAAAAAAATTTTACCTGCCGCTTTTATTTTCCTTTTTATTTTTTCTTTTGAAGGCAAAGCCCAGCCGGATCATTTTGTGTACGCCGTAACTTCCTTGCAAAAAGGGGCGGCAGATTGGGTTTCCCTGAGAAAATTGAATACAGAAACGACCCAGTTTTCTACCTTAATATTAAACGGCTCAGACAGGTCAATAGGGGTTTACGATGCCCTGAACATGACAAGAATTGAAAATTTTATCAACGATACCATCATGAACAGCAATCCGCAGGCGGCGTTTGGCAGCGGTGTTGGTGCGATCGCTTACGACAAGGAAACAAACCGGCTTTTTTATACACCTATGCTTATAGACGAGCTACGCTATGTTGATCTGAATACGATGAAAGTATTTTCTGTAACCGGACAATCGTTTGGGAAAGCCGGAAATTTCGAATTTTATGCCGGTGCTATTTCAAGGATGGTCGTTGCACCCAACGGTTATGGTTACACAATAACAAACGATGGCGAGCATCTTTTCCGCTTTACAACCAAAGGAAATATTTCCATTACTGATCTGGGCGCGCTCGTAGATGCACCTACCAATACAGAAGCAGCGCGCAACAATCCATGCGCCAATGCTGGTGGCGACATGGTTGCAGACGATAGCGGGAATATTTATCTGGTAAGCGCGAGCAACCGAATATTTAAAGTCAACCTCGGCACAAAAAACACCCAATATCTCGGGACAATTTCCGGATTG
>DATGFZ010000020.1:0-2141 GCA_035308805.1 Puia sp.
ATTCAACTTACGTGAAAGTAGCCCATTATGACATTGAAAATCATAAATACCATTAAACTGATTCATGTCTGGCATGCTGTTATCACTGCCAACCGAAACAGTGTCAGGTTTGCCTGCGATTCCCTTGAACAACTGGTTAAATCCGAGTGCCTGATTGTTCATGGAATTATATAACTTCTGCAGATCGGTGAGATTTTTAAAGGGTATAGTAATATCGCTCTTGAATTCTTTCTGCTCCATATTCAGTTTCAGGTGAACTGATCCGTCTTTGGTGAGTGCTTTGTCTTCGGCAGAAACATTTTTTGCAGTATCCAGCAGGCTCCTCATCATGACCGTAGTATCAATATTTTTGGAAGGCATTTGTTTGTCCATTTCATCCTTTCCTAAATAGCTTTCCATGGCTTTAAGCAACTGACTCATATCAGTATGAATGGAATATACTCCCGATCCGTCGGAATGCACGTCGATATCTTCATTGATCTCAAAACATCCCGCCAGTAGAACCATACTTGCTATGGTGAAGAAGTATTTCAGTTTTTTCATAAAATAAACATTAATAAGCAAGGTACATGTTTACCTCAATTCCAATTGATATAACACGCTAAAACTTTGTGAAGCGCCCGGATCTAATATGATAAGACCGAGGCCATTGTTAAAAGAATCGGGAGCCGAGCTAAGGTTCTCAATTGCAATTGTTCTTCGATCGTCCGGTGTATAAATCTGGAGATATGGATAGCGGGAGTCCGGATAAATACTGAGGCGAAGTCCGTTAGAAGGATTTTCCAATGTGGCTGCAGGAGATTTAGAATTCTGTTCGAGTAAGAAACAATGGTCAAAACTTTCTTCACCAATCAGCCTGGGTGAAAAGAATTTTTCCGTTTCAATGATATGTCCTACCGGAATAAGCTTTTCGTTAAAAGCGAGGTTTTTTCTGGAGTGAAAAAATAAAAGCCAGTCGTTGACCTTTCCTTCCAAACTGAAATATGGATGCCATCCATCGGCCATGGGTATGCGCCCGGCAGAAAGATTTTTTACAGTAGTCTCCAGTATTAGCCTTCCGCTTTTTTTTAATGTATATTTTACTTTTGTTAAATATTCGAATGGATAGGCAGGATTTTCTTTTTTGTAGTGATATTCAAGTAAGATAAATGCCTGATCCTCCTGTATTTTTTTCTCGAGAACGGTAAAGGGTTTGTCAGAAAGAATGCCATGTATTGAAGAACCGTCGCTAAATTTGTCCGGAAATTCAAAGGAGCTGCCTTCAAATTTGTATTTGCCTTCTGAAATCCGGCAGACAAAAGGAGAAAGTTTGGCACTTTTAAATGATCTTGTGAGATTTTTTTTCAGGTCAGTAAGATTATTGTAATTGTCAATAACCTGGATTCTCCGGTTTCCTAAAGGAATGGAAAATTCATGTAAAAGGGCGCCTGCTTCGGGCAGGATCCTCACCTGGATACCGGTTGTGCAATCAGTAATCTGTAAGAGGTCCAGGTCTTCATCCCTTTCGCGGGTTATGGTAAAAGACATTTGTAACGTGTTTAATTTCGAAGAATGATAATGGATATTGAAAGGCAATTTCAACAATATTTCGGAAATCAGTGCCGGATAACTACTGCACCCGGCCGGGTTAATCTGATAGGTGAACATACTGATTATAATCAGGGTTTTGTTCTTCCGGCGGCTATTGACAGAAATATTCACATCGCATTTGCCTCCAACAAGGATCTGAAATTGAATTTGGTTGCCCCTGCATTCGGAGAGAATTTTTCATTTTCACTGGACGAAATGTGTCCTGTAAAAGGATGGCCGACTTATGTCCTGGGTATGATTCACATGATCATGCCCGAGCAAAAACTACCGCACGGGATGGATATTCTCATTACAGGCAATATACCTGTTGGTGCTGGTATGAGTTCGTCGGCAGCTCTTTGTTCTGCGATTGGTCTTGCACTCAACGATTTTTTCCAATTGGGATTAACGAAAATGGAAATCGCTCTGGCGGCGCAGAAAACGGAACATCAATATGCCGGAGTAAAATGTGGAATTATGGATCCCTTTGCAAGTCTTCATGGCAAAGCGGGCCATCTGATAAAACTTGATTGCCGTAGCCTGGAATTTGAATACATCCCATTTTACTTTCC
>DATGFZ010000021.1:0-4105 GCA_035308805.1 Puia sp.
GGATAAGACGCAGGCCGCTGAGTATTTGTTCAGATTGATTTTTTGGTGCGTTCTGAAGTTTTTTTTGATAACCATTTGACACAGGCTCTTAATCCTCATATATATTCTCCGGCGTTTTCAACATCAACATCTATGGTAATCGAAGAGTCACGATATTCCGGGCTAAGCATCAGAAAAAATTGTTATTTTGTCAATGTCCAATAAACTTGTCTTGCCATAAGAGGTCGACCCAACGATGTTTACCTTGTGATTCAAATCTTTTTACCTAATTGTCATTATTAAAAAACATATCATCTTCCACTGCAGACGACCAGGAATTGATCGCACGCTACAAACAATCAGGGGATCTAAAGACTCTTGGTGATTTATATCAGCGTTATATGGAATTGGTTTTTGGAGCGTGCTTAAAATATCTCAAAGATGAAGAAAAAGCGAAAGATGCCACGATGTCCATCTTTGAAGAACTCATCATAAAAGCCAAAAGATACGAGATAAAAAATTTTAAAAGCTGGTTGTATACGCTGAGCAAAAACTATTGCCTGATGCAATTGCGCTCGCCTAAATATCTATCTTTAAAAGATTTAGATATTGAGCGTATGCAATTGACAGAAGAAGTGCATCTGAATGGTGTATTCGATAAAGAAGATCAGTTAAATCAGGTGCAAGATTGCCTGGAAACGCTTGTCCCCGAGCAAAAAACAACTGTTTCCTTATTTTATTTAGAAAATAAATGCTATAAAGAAATTTCGGAAATAACCGGGCTGGACTGGAACAAAATCCGCAGCCAGATCCAGAATGGAAGAAGAAATTTAAAAATCTGCATGGAAGCAAAGTTTATCATTGACAGATCATAGTTAAACCGAATGGAAGAAAATAAAAATATCAAGCACTATACCGCAGCGGATATTCAAAATTATGTCTCGGGGAAATTGTCTGTGGCTGAAATGCATGCCATTGAAAAAGCTGCGCTCGATGATCCTTTTCTTGCAGATGCCATTGAAGGAATGGAGAATAGTGCCAAACAACAGGGAAGTTCATTACTAAATGCTGATATTATTGACCTGCAAAAAAGATTATCAGGCAGAATTAATGTACAAAGAAACGCGAAAGTCGTTTTTATCAATCGCATTAGCTGGAGGATCGCGGTATCTTTGCTGATTTTGACTGCCACAGGTATTTTGACTTATAACTACTTTGCTAAAAGCCATTTTGCCAATAAGAATGTGTCGCAGGTAAAAAATGAAAATATTGTCGCAGATACGATTTCTTCCAGGCCCGATTCTACCGGTATCCTTTCCAAACGACAAACGGCAACAAATGCGAACCCGGATGTTGCGTTAAACGAAAGAAGAATTGAAAAAAAAGAAGAGCAAAAGATTCACAAAACCTCTATAAGTTCTCATGTGTTACCTGAAGAAAGAAAAACGGATACGTTCAATGTGAGCAAAAGCTCAGCCCATACATTTTCCATTTCTGCGATGAGCAATAATAATAAATTTCAATCAGACAGCCCCAACAATGATCACGCATTGGCAACAATCGCGCCTTTGTCAAAAAACCTTACAGATTTCGATAAGGCACACAATGCGAATGAATTTGTCGGAAAAGTTGTTGATATAAACAGTCAGCCAATTTCCGGGGCATTCGTGAACATTTACCATCAAAAAAATGCAACAGTTACAGATAATAAAGGCATGTTTAAAATATTTGCACCCAAGGCAGACTCGACTGTAAAAATCACGGTAAGCTCAGTTGGTTTTGTACCAGCAAAAGCTATTTTAGTTAATGATAACGATATAGAAAACAATACCATCAATCTTCGGTCTAATACCAGTTCTTTGAATGAAGTAGTGGTTACAGGCATAAGAAGAAAAAGGAAATCTGAAGAAAAAAATATCGCGTCAGTCGAAACATTAAAAAATGCCGAGCCCGTTGCCGGATGGAAAAAATATAAGGAATATCTGGATAATAATAAGCGCCTGTCTGGCGATAGTATAGGATTGAGAATCATTGAAGTGGTCTCTTTCACGGTCAAGAAAAACGGCAAACTTGGCAATTTCAATATCGAACAATCTTATAACGATGATTTTGATGATGAAGCAATTCGTCTTATTAAAACAGGTCCGGCGTGGAAACTCCTTACAAATAAAAAAGCCAGAGCCACACTAACGATCGAGTTTTGAATCCCACAATTATTTCTGGATTTTTATGTTTTGGGCAGCCAATGAACAATGCCGCCACTGGTTGCCTGAGCAACTGCCACGACATTATGTATATCGGCTAAACTATCTCAGATCATTCGGACATAATCCTGCAAACATTTTTTCTTCTCTCATTTTTATTCGTATAATTTTATAAAAATTATTTATAACATGAAAAAACTAACCGGTTTGTTAATTTCCGTTTCAATTTTTTATCTGCACGCCAACTCCCAGCAGTTAAGAACTCCCGCGCCTTCACCTCCCCAGTATATAAAACAAGATTTCGGATTATCGGCCATCGAGCTTTCCTACTCACGCCCAGGCGTGAAAGGGAGGAAAATTTTCGGAGAACTGGTGCCCTTTGGAAAAGTTTGGCGAACCGGCGCAAACTCGGCGACCACGATAATTTTTGGGGATGATGTAACTATCGGCGGAACAAAAATACCTGCCGGGAAATATGGATTGCTCACCATTCCCAACGATAAAGAATGGACGATCATTATTACCAAGCAATTGGATGTCACCAATCCTTCTGCATACAAACAGGATCAAGATGTCCTTCGGGTAACTGAACAAACAGAGCAGCTTCCGTTTTCTGTCGAATCCTTTACGATCACATTCAGCGACGTAACGGCCACCAGTTGCAATCTTGAATTTTTATGGGATAAAACTTTTGTAGCGCTTCCGATAAAAACAGACATTGATGCAAAGATCATGGCGCAAATTGATGAATCGCTCAATAAGGATAACAAACCATATTTCAATGCAGGACTTTATTATTTAGACAATGGAAAAGATTTAAACAAGGCACTGGAATGGTTTAATAAAGCAATTGAACAAAATCCTGAGGGGTATTTTATTTATTATCAGAAAGCGCGCTGCCAGGCAAAACTCGGAAAAAAGCAGGATGCGATAACGACTGCGCAAAAAGGAATTGAACTGGCAAAAGCTGCAAAGAATGAAGATTATGTAGCGCTGAATGAAAAATTGATTGCTACCTTAAAATAATTCTCTCTGTTCGACTAAGTACTGTCATTGGGCAAAATCAGGTATATCGGCCCTGTATGAATGTTGTCTGATGGCGCTTTCGGCAATCGAATCAGGTTATTATTTACTTATAGAATATAAAAATCTGACTATCAATATATTAAGATTATGATTATTGGATTTCAGCCCGATCTTTGGGTTCAGGCGGGCATCTTCCCTGCTTTCGATCACCTTGAACATTCAAGAGTTTAATTGATTTAGCTTTACGATACCTGACGTTATCGGACACACAAGAATTCAATTAAAGTTTGCCTGTCAGGCCTGCACAACTTTGTCGGAGGAAGAAAATATATTGACCACCCAACTGAGCGCCACCACGCCAATGGCACCAATCGCATTCAACCATAGAAAACTTAAGTTGATTTTGCCCTGCTTGCTTAGAATAAAAATGATAATTATTCCTATTTCAATAATTATCGCGCTGACGAAAACTGCGTTGCCACGAATACTTTTCAAATAAAAAGCAACAAGAAATATTCCGAGTATCACCCCATAAAACAATGAACCAAGCACATTGACCGCTTCAATCAAACTGTTGCCGATGTTATAGGCAAATTGTGCAACGATAACACAAAAAACGCCCCATAAAAAAGTGTACCATCGTGATAGATCGTATTCCCGCTTCTCCGACAATTTTTCTTTTGAGAACCGTTTATGAAAATCAACTATCGTCGCCGACGCCAGTGAGTTTAACGCTGCGGCAATCGAACCCCAGGCAGCTAAGAATATAACAGCAATCAACAATCCGATTAACCCTTTTGGTAAATAATCAACCACAAAACGCAGAAAAATATAATTGGTGTCATTGTCATTACCGTTAATGTCTTTATCTTTCAACCATCTTTTTACGGTGGTGC
>DATGFZ010000022.1:0-8760 GCA_035308805.1 Puia sp.
TCAGGCGGCAGCAGGGTGAGCAGGCAGAGCGCATTTGCCATTGTCGACTGCAACAGTTTTTATTGTTCCTGCGAAAGGGTATTTGATCCAAAGATCTGGAACAAGCCGGTTGTTGTATTGAGCAACAATGACGGGTGCATCATTTCACGAAGTGACGAAGCAAAAAAACTCGGCGTAAAAATGGCCGGACCTTATTTCCTGGCAAAACATGTCATCGAAAAAAATGGAGTGACCGTTTTTTCATCCAACTATCATTTGTATGGCGACATGAGCATGCGGGTGATGGATACCCTGCGCGCACTCGCCGGTGCGGAGAATGTGGAAGTGTATTCTGTTGATGAAGCGTTTGTAAATCTGGATAAGATTCCGTTTGATCAGCTGGAACAATTTGCGCACCGGATAAAAGAAACGGTTGAGCAGTGGACAGGTATTTCCGTTTCTGTTGGTGTCGCCCCTACAAAAACCCTGGCTAAGATCGCAAACCACATCGCAAAAAATGATAAGGTAAAGACAAAATGCGTAAGCTTATTGATAACAGAGGATGAACAACGAAACGCCTTACAACAAACACGGGTGAGCGGCATCTGGGGTGTAGGCGGCGCATACGCAAACAAATTGATCAATTGGGGAATTACCAGCGCGTGGGACCTGCGCAACATGCCTGATGAATGGGCACATGCAAATATGGGAGGGGTCGTAGGACTGCGGCTGCTGAAGGAATTGCGCGGCGAACCCTCCCTGGTCATGCGTGAGGAGTTAGAAACAAAAAAGATGATCGCCACCACCCGCATGTTCGGCAGACCCGTCACTGAATTATATGAATTGCAGGAGGCGATTGCCACCTATACCTCGCGCGCCGCTGAAAAACTGCGCAGGCAACACGGCGCCGCCAAAGCAGTGAGCGTTTTTATTGTGCCCAAGGAAGAGAGTCACTCGATGAATTTCAGTCATGGACCTTCACTGAGTGCTTGCATTACTTTGCCGTCTGCGACTTCATTTACCCATGAACTGATAAAACCTGCCATGAAATTGGTTGAAGATATTTTTCAGCGCGGAAGAATTTATAAAAAAGCGGGAGTGATGCTGAGCGGAATTGTTCCTGATACGGCAATCCAGGGAAACTTTTTCTCCGGTGAATCAAAAGGGGTCAACCGGTATTTGATGAGTGCAGTTGACAATGTAAATTTCAGCATGCGCGATGATGTGGTCAAGTTCTGCTCTTCCGGCATGAACAAGAATTGGAAAATGAGGCAGGAACTGCGATCGCTGAGGCATAGCACGAGGTGGGATGAATTGAAGGAAATCTCCTGATGAGTCCATGTAAAATGGTTCAGTCCCAATCCATGCCGGCAATTTTTTGCTGTGGTATAAACATGAGAAAAGCCAGGTGAACTGGAATTAGTATAATCGCTTCTACTCTTTGTCAGCGGTCTTATACAACAGTTTGAAAGCATTGAATACAGCCTGATGCATAATGGTTCCGTGGTCTTCGAGTGGTAAATAATCAAAATAAACGGTTACATTTTTGCTTTTGGTTGCCTTTATCTTATCCGCGAGTAAATTGGCATCCACTTCCGCAACATGAGGCGTAACCGTTGGTGCAAGACCTTCTTTTCCAACGCCGATATAAATATCTGTTTGCCTGGTGAAATTATATTCCAGCAGGCGGGATGATTGATTCAATAAGGAACCATTATCCCACCAGATGCTTGGACTGACAATGATGTATTTATTAAAAAGTTCCGGTTTTTTCAGGAGGATTTCCGTTGCCAAAAGACCGCCAAGCGATTCCCCGATAATGGTTTTTAATGCCGATGTTTTATACTTGCTTTCAATGTATGGCTGAAGTTCCTTCTCGATAAAAGCAATAAAGTTTTCAGATCTTCCTGTTGTGGGATATTGTTTTTTGTCAGCAGCGACCGTTGTCGGATAGGTAAAATCCCTGCGTCTGTCCACATTTGCGATGCCGACAACAATAGATTTTGGCATTCGGTTTACCCAGGGGAAACTATTGAATTGCACGAGCCCGGCAATATGGATAAAATCTTCGTCGGCGGATCCGTCCAACAAATAGATTACCGGATATGTTACTGTGTCATTTTTATTATAGCCTTCGGGAAGATAAATATTTAAAATTCTTTTTTCCGCAAGCTGGCCGGATTCGATCTCATCAATTATTCCGAGCACAAAAGGTTTGTTGTTGCCTGCCTGGGCTGTCTTGCCGGATTGACTGCAGGCATGGGACGCCAGTAAAACGAACAGAAAAAAAAGGGAAATAAATCTCATGGTTGAAATTACAAAAGATAGTGGCTGGTATGCATTTTTTTATGTGGCGTGCCGGGGGAAGGATCCTGCGAAGAGAAACAAAGCCTTTATCAAAAGCAACGGGTCTGTTCCCAAAGGCGGATTGCCTCATTGTTTTGATGACCCAATTGAGAAATTGGGTAATTTTCATACTCAGTCAGTAAAAATTTTTTTCCGGGACTTTAAAATATACACATTCCTCGCCCGTCTTCCTTTTTGTATGGACGAGATGTTGATGATACAACCGGCAATGACCAACACGTCGCGAAAAAATATCAGCAGCGTAATAAGCCAGTTTGGTAAAAGGCTTTTTGGCTTTATCCGCCAACGTGTGAACAATGAGGCGGACGCCGAAGATATTCTACAGGATGTGTGGTACCAGTTTACGGCAACGGTAGACAGCGAGCCCATCGAGCAGGTGAGCAGTTGGCTTTTTAAAGTCGCGCGCAACAAGATCATTGACAGGTACCGCAAGAAAAAACCGGAATCATTGGAAGATGTGATGGCATTTGACAATGAAGAGGGTGAAATAAATTTTCGGGAAATTTTGATGGATAAAAGCAATAATCCCGAAACAGAATACCTGCGCAATCTTTTTTGGGAAACCATGGACAAGGCCCTGGATGAATTGCCCGGGGAACAGCGGGATGTTTTTGTGTGGAATGAACTGGAGGATATTCCTTTCAAGGAGATTGCCAAACGCACCGGTGAACAGGTTAACACGCTTATCTCGCGTAAACGCTACGCCGTATTGCATTTGCGCGAACGCCTGAACAGTCTGTACAAAGAAATTATTAATTATTAAAAAAAAAAATTATGAGACGGAGATTTAATGGACGCAAATTATTTTTCATCATTCCGCTTGTCTTATTGGGGATGGCGGTTTTTACGGAGATCGTAATGTTATTGTGGAATAATGTACTTGCGCAGGTCGTGCATGTGTCAACAATTGGTTTTTGGCAGGCATTGGGTCTGCTGGTGTTGAGTAAGATATTATTTGGCGGTTTTCGCGGCGCGCATTGGGGAAGACATGAATGGAAAAAAGGCATGATGCAACGCTGGGATAATATGACGCCCGAAGAAAGGGAAAAATTCAGGGGTGAATGGGAGAGACGTTGCGGACGAAGGTTTTCAAAACCTTTTGAAGAAGAGAAATCAAATGTGGGTGGTGAATCATAAACAACAAAGCAGGAAGTAAAACGCTAAATCATCGTTTACTTCCTGTTTAACCCGCACCAATGAACCACCTCAGCTCCGGGAGACTCATCAAATCATTTTTATGCAACAAGCCACTGCTTTACATACTCAATTACACCGATCAGAAACGATTCTTAGCAAAGCAAAAACATGGATAGCTGCCCCGCAGCATAAAACGATCAGCCATTGGTTCGTTGAACAGCTGGACATCCGGCCCTATCAGCATATTTTGGAAATCGGATATGGCCCGGGGAATGGATTGTATGAAGTCGCTAAAAAATTACAGATAGGTTTTTTAGCCGGTATTGATGGTTCGCTAAATCATTTCCTGCAGGCGGCAAGGAAAAATAAAAAATTTATTGATGATGATCTCTTGCATCTTCACCTTGGATGCTTAGAGCAATTGCCTTATCCCCATCATTATTTTCACAGTATCTATCTGGGCAATATGTATTATTCATGGGATCAGCCCCAGGATAGATTCATGCAACTGCACAGCCTGCTGAAAAGCGGCGGGAAAATGATTACCATTGTCCAGCCACCTGCCGCACCCCGCGAAAAAGATCTTTGGAACGAAGCGGAAAAAATTCAGGAGCAATATACAGAAGCAGGATTTTTTGACGTGCGCATTGCCTTCCGCGAAATGCATGCGGGGGATGCGATATCCGTTGCCGGATATAAAGAGTAAGCGGGACTGGCGGGATGAGCGCGAAAAATGCAGGTTTCCCTTGTTGTCTGCTGTCTGCCGCCTCGCATCCGTTTATTAACAAACACTTTACCAAACGGGATTAAATCTTTCCCATAATCTTTCATCCAATATAAACAGGAAACACAAAATAGAAAATCCTGATTTATTAAGATTAAAATCTACAATTATGAAACGTTTATTTTTAGCACTGATTCTTGTTGCAGGCACAACGGCTCTTGCCACTAACGCCCATGCACAGGTATATATAGGAGCACATGTCGGCGTGAGGTTCCCCATTCACCGCGCTTTTATTGCGCCGCAGGTTATCTGCCCTGCCCCTGTTCCCGCACCTTATTATGACGATGGGGTAATTGTCAATGCACCGGTTTATGGTTATGGGGGTTATCCTGTTTACAACAGGTATTATGGTCGCGGCTATCATCACTATTTCAATCGTGGTTATTACTCCGAACGCGGACGCGGATATAGAAGAAGGTAATATCAACCTATGTTTAAAAGCAAAAACCCCGCTACCGGCGGGGTTTTTTTGTAAGGGAGCGGTCAGATTTGTGGGCAACGGCATTGATGATGGCTGGAGGTCTGAGCTGATTGTATGTCAACCGCGGAGCGAGCCGCACATTTTACTCATCCATTATCCATTCATTAATCATCGTCATCTTTTTTCACATTGCTTTTTACAAAAGCCGCGCGTTTTGGCGCCGGAACAATTGCATGGATTCCTTTGATCGCCTTCCACAGCAATTCATTAAACTGATCTTCGGGAACACGATCTTCTTTAGCAAAATCAAACCCTGCTGACTTTTTGGCCAGTTCATTCACTGCCATATTTTTTTCATTCAGGTCGATATTTGCCTGCAAAGCATTAAATGCCGTCATATCAGGGCGCGATGAAAAACATCGCCACATGGGTGTTGCCGCCGCATCATACTGACTCATCGGCGGAATTCCCAAAATCAATTCGATGGTCCTTAGCATCGACGTGGTTGAATACATCGTGTGGTCAACGAAATGTCTTTTTACCAGACCACCCGCAACATAAGCAGGGCTCCTGTGCGCGTCCACATGATCAGGTCCGTTTTGCGCATCATCTTCCAATATGAAAACAACGCTTTGTTTCCATACAGGGCTTCTGCTTAAGTACTCAATAAATTTCCCGACGGCCAGATCATTATCTGCGACATCTGCAAAGGGAGTGGGCTTGCCTTTGCGCAATCCCTCCGTATGATCATTGCCCAAACGAACGGTATTAAAATGCGGCAATGCATCCTCCGCAACCAAAGAATCGAAATCTTTTTTCCACTGGTAAAAGCGGGAAGTATCCCTGAAGGAGAGGTCCCAGCCCGTGTAGCGGGTACAAAAATGATTTTGCAGGATTTTGATATTGGGTTTGTAATCATCAGCGAACTCACCATAGGTCCGGTAACTTACTTTTGCGCGATTGCAATAATCCCAGATAAATCCCTTTTTGTTGTTGGCAATTGCGCGATTCCCCTCCCCATCATAGCTTCCCCCGCGACCACCATAGCTCGTCGGCCAGGTTTTTTCCAAATAGTCATCCGCATAACCCCCCATGCTCCAGTTATGCCCGTCTGCGCTGACTTCCGCGTCACAATAAAAATTATCGAGCAGCACAAATTCTTTGGCGATGGCATGTTGATTTGGGGTGATGTGCTCACCAAACAGCACCAGGCTGGTGTCTCCATTTCCCTGGCTGATGTCACCAAGCACCTGGTCGTATGTGCGGTTTTCTTTGATGATATAAAACACATATTTTATCGGCGAGTTGTCGCCAACGCGCATGGGTATTGGATTTCCCGGCTCACCCTGCGTTTGTAATTCCTTTGATTTTGTATACGGCGTATTCTGATAAACCAGTTGCGAATACATGGCCAGTTCCCGTTCATCGGGCTCATTGAACATGCTCAGGGTTCCCCTGAACAGACCGCCGATATACTGTACATCTTTTGGTTTTTGTTTATCGCCATGTTGATAATTTACTTTTTGGTTGGGGTGAACCGGATTAGGCCCGTAAGGATTTGCCATCGAAGAAAATCCTTTTCCGTTTGCAACGAAAACTTTCTTGCCGATAACTTTTACAGCAGTCGGATACCAGCCTACCGGAATAAAACCCTTCGATTTACTTTTTCCCGGGATGCTCACGTCAAAAACGGCAAGGCAGTTATTATCTGCATTGGCGACATAAAGCGTTTTGTCATTTTCATTCAGGGCGAGGGCATTTGTTGTGGAACCTGTGGGAGCGTCCGGGTACAGGGCAGCGTTGAGTGTCTCCAGCATTTTTCGTTTTTGCAGATCAATGACCGAAACGGTGTTGTCATTCGCATTGGCGACAAACAAATAATGATTGTTTTTACTCAGGCAGATGTCATTTGGATTGCTGCCCACGGTAACCTGGGCGGAGAATATTTTTTGCCTGGTGTTAAATATCAAAAGTTTATTGCAACCCCAGCAAGTGATGTACAGCTCTTTTTTGTCGTTGGAAAGGAGACAGGTGTATCCTTCACCGTCAAGGGGAAATTTTTGAATTACTGATTTGCTAAGGATATCAATTATGTACAAAGCATTGTTTTCCTTAGTGACGACGTACATCAAATGATTGGCATCATCTATGTCTAATCCTGCAGGGGATATCTTAAAGGGCCATTTGCTGCCCAGCTTAATGGAATCTTTTAAAACGAGTTTATTGTTGATGACGGCATATTTTAAAATGCGGTTATCATTTCCGCCGGATGCATACAAAAATTTTTCGTCTGCACTGAATTTCAATCCCAGCCAGGATTTTGGAATATCAATGCTGTCAAGACGAATCCCTTTTTGGGGATCAATGAGCTGCAGTGATTGCGTGCTTTGCCCGTTGTTGGTAACCGCCATATATTTACCGGCAGCACTGACCGCTATGTTCAAAGGAAGGTCACCCAGTGGCAAACTGCTGCCTGCAGGGGTAAGTGACCAGCCATTGGGCAGCAAGACTCTTTTTTGAATCAGCTCTTGTTTTAATGAAGGTTGGGAAAAGCAGAATAAGACATTGATACAAAAGATGAATGGCAAACACTTTTTCATTGCGGCAGATTGTGTGGTAAAATTATTGATCTTTCGAATGCTCCAGCCATTATCATGAAAATTAATAAGAAGATAATTCAGGAGAATAATTTTCCCGCTTCGATCAGGGAGGCTGGTTTTCCAACATCAATTAATTTTGAACTGCTGTGGTCAAAACCTTTTATTGTTTCTGTTTTGGCGAGGTCAAGATAGGTATCTACTATGGAAAATTTACCGGTTTGTTTTATTAATGAAAAGATTCGCGGTTCAATAATATGTATTCCGCTGAATGCTTTTTGAACGAGATCATGTTTTTCGATGCTGATCTTTTGTTCGTTTGTGTTGACATTCCGCCAGCCGCATAATTGATCATCTTCGTCAAATAAAAAATAGCGGGAGGTTTTTCGGTTGGTTGTGGCAAGCGTGGCAAGCGGTTTATTGTGCCGGTGAAAATTGATCATTGACTGCAAATCCAGATCGGTAAGCATATCCACATTCATGGCCACAAATGCCCCATCACCAAAATACCAGTTTGCTTTTTTCAGCCCGCCACCCGTTTCAAGCAGTTCGTTTCTTTCATCGCTGATCGTGACATTGCTTTTCCATCCATTATTTTTTTTTAATTCTTCGGTTACCTGGTCTGCAAAATGATGAACGTTTACGATGAGCTCCGTAATACCGAATTGTTGCAGGTATTGTATATTCCTTTCCAATAAACTTTTTCCATTAACCAATGCCAGGGCTTTGGGATGTTTGTCTGTCCACGGTTTAAAACGTGTACCCAACCCTGCGGCGAAAATCATTGCTTTCATCGTAGTATTAAAAATTAAAAACAGGCGCTTATTATGCTCCCCGCCAGCAGGCAGCGGTACCAGGTGAACAACGTTTTTTTATTCGAGGTTCCAAGCCGCCATTGCCTGGTCGGGAAAAACAAAGTTCATACTTACAAAACTATATTCTGCAGCAACTCACTTTTGTTCGGATAGTCGGTGTTAAAATGCAGGCCGCGGCTTTCGTGACGAAACTGCGCTTCCTTTACAATGAGATACCCGACCGTGATGAGATTGCGTACTTCGCACAATTGCGGAGAGAGCGCCGTTGTTTCATACAACGCTTCAATTTCCTCGTGAAGGAGATCCAATCTCTTCATCGCGCGCTGAAGGCGCACATTTGTTCTTACGATGCCGACATAATCGCTCATCAGCAATTGCAATTCTTTCAGACTTTGGGTGATCAGGATCATTTCCTTCGGCTCGGTTGTTCCTCTTGCATTCCAGTCCGGTATGTTTTTTTGAAATTCATTTTCATCCACATGCAGGATGCTCTCCAGGTAACAACGATGACTGAACACGAGTGCTTCAAGAAGTGAATTGCTTGCCAGGCGGTTTGCGCCGTGAAGCCCGGTCGATGCGCACTCCCCGCAGGCGTAGAGATTTTTTATGGAGGTCCTCGCCCACTCATCGGTTTTAATTCCGCCGCAGCTGTAGTGCGCG
>DATGFZ010000023.1:0-2279 GCA_035308805.1 Puia sp.
ATCTACAGTTGGAAACCGCAACAGCAGATTTTTTATGATATGCAAAACTGGGTACTTAAAAACAGACAGGAAGGTAAAGTTTCTTTGTTGATTGCCTACAGCCTGGGTAAGGCGCAAAGATTATTGCCGTGCCTGCGTGAAGTGAATTCTTCCATCTTTGTACACGGAGCGGTTTACAATATTCATGAAACATTGAAAAATGCCGGCGTTAGATTACCCGAAGTAAAAAGAGTTTTGCCGGACATGCCAAAAGAAAATTTTAAAGGAGGTGTCGTGATCGCACCACAAAGCGCTGAGGGAAGCGGTTGGATGAAGAGGTTTGTTCCTTACGAACTGGCTGTGTGCAGCGGGTGGATGCAGGTTCGTGGTAATTTGCGGAGAAGTAATGCTGACAAAGGTTTTGCCCTGAGCGATCACGCGGATTGGAATGGATTACTGCAGGCTGTTAAATCAACGGGCGCAAAAAAAATCTTTGTCACACATGGCTTTCAATCGGCGTTTAGCCGTTACCTGAACGAAAATGGCTTTGAATCTGCCGAAGTGAAGACCGAGTTTGGTGATGAGGAAGAATCAGTGAACGGTGATCATACAAATCTTATCCATCAGATAAATCCTGATTTAGCGCAATGAAACAATTTTCTGCGTTGGTAACTACCTTAGGGACGAGCACAAAGACTACCGACAAGCTCAACGCACTGGTGGAATATTTTGCCAATGCCCATGACAAAGACAAGGTTTGGGTGATCGCATTGTTCAGCGGTCGAAGACCAAGGCGCACGGTTAACTCCACGAAATTGAGGGACTGGTGTATCGAGTTAAGCGATCTGCCCCCTTGGTTGTTTGAAGAAAGTTATCACACCGTTGGTGACCTCGCCGAAACGATTGCATTATTGCTGCCGGCAAATATATCTTCACCTCATTCAAATCCTTTGCATCATTACATAGAGAAATTAATTGCCATTGAAAAAGAAGATGAGTCAGTCAAAAAAAAATTTATACAGGATAGCTGGCTGGAAATGAATGCTGAAGAAAGATTTGTCTTTAATAAGCTCATCACAGGCGGGTTTCGCATTGGCGTCTCGCAACAAACCATTGTGAATGCGTTAGCAAAAAGCACCAAACTTTCTTCCTCAATCATAGCGCATAGGATGAGCGGAAACTGGGACCCGGTGACCATTTCATTCGAAGAGCTGATGAGCGAAAGTATTTCTTCGGCTGATCAGTCAAAGCCATATCCATTTTACCTCGCTTATGCTTTGGATGATGAATTGAATTCCCTGGGTGAACCCAATGCATGGCAGGCAGAATGGAAATGGGATGGTATTAGGGGGCAGATTATAAAGCGCAGCAATGAACTTTTTGTATGGAGCCGGGGAGAAGAACTGATGACGGATAAATTTCCTGAATATCATTTGTTGAAAAATGTTATGCCTGATGGTATTGCCATAGACGGAGAAATAATTGTCCTGGCGGAAGAAAGATCGGACAAGATAGATTTTGTGCCCATGCCTTTTGCAGCCCTCCAAACAAGAATTGGAAGAAAAAATATCTCCAAAAAAGAGTTGACCCAGGCGCCGGTAAGTTTTATTGCGTATGATCTGCTGGAAGCAGGCAATGAAGATTTTCGTGATCGGACCATGAGTGAGCGAAGAATGATGCTGGAGAAATTGGTCAAAGAAATTAATCAGCCCGTTTTGAGAATTTCGCCGGTGATTGAATTTGAATCGTGGAGTAATTTGTCGATAATTAGGGAAAGATCGCGAAGTGTCGGCAGCGAAGGCATCATGTTAAAAAGAAAAAATTCGATATACCAGGTCGGGCGTAAACGCGGCGACTGGTGGAAATGGAAAATTGATCCGCTGGTGATTGATGCAGTAATGGTATATGCACAAAAAGGTCATGGAAGACGAAGCAATTTATACACAGATTATACTTTTGCTGTGAAAGATGCCGACAAACTGACCACATTTACAAAAGCGTATTCGGGACTGACCGATGAAGAATTTATCCAGGTGGATCATTTTGTAAAGAGAAATTCCATTGAAAAATTTGGCCCCGTCCGCACGGTAAAACCGGAACTTGTTTTTGAAATCGCTTTTGAGGGTATTGCAGCATCCAGGCGTCATAAATCCGGGGTGGCGTTGCGCTTTCCTCGAATTAACCGGTGGAGAAAAGATAAAAAAGCAGAAGAAATAAATACCCTGGATGACCTGAAAAGAATGCTGGAGCTTTATGGGAAGGGGTGAACCCGGCAGCCTGGATCAGGATACAAGCAGCCA
>DATGFZ010000024.1:0-2278 GCA_035308805.1 Puia sp.
TATGTGCGCAACAGTTTTGGAAACAAAGCAAAGGCAGTAACAGAAGCAGAAGTAAAAGCGGAGCGCGCAAAATGACAATGAGTTGTTTTTTTTGCCGGCTGCATTGCCCCTATCAAACATGCTGGTATCGAACGCTTGCATTTTTGGACTGTTATTCACGCAGGAAGGGGGGTCTGACATACTTTATTAATTTTGGTCTCCACCAATTGCAAAAGGAAACTGATGAAACGAATCCTGTTTATTGACCGCGATGGAACTTTGATCAACGAAGCGCCGCCAACTTACCAGGTTGATGGCTTTGAAAAATTGGTTTTCTATCCGCACGCATTTGAGTTCATGACAAAGATAGCCACTGAATTTGATTATGAATTGGTGATGGTCAGCAACCAGGATGGACTAGGAACCCCTTCATTCCCGGAAGACACTTTTTGGTCAGTTCAGAATTTTGTGATGAAGGCTTTTGAAAATGAAAAGATCCATTTCAGTGCAGTGCACATCGATGGAACGCTTGCAAAAGAAAATGCGCCTACGCGCAAACCGCGAACCGGAATGTTAATACAATATCTGAATAATGATCACTACGACATTAAAAATTCTTTTGTAATTGGTGATCGCATCACCGATGTCCAGCTCGCTAAAAATCTTGGCTGTAAGGCGGTCTGGCTCAACAATGATCCTGGGCTCGGAGGAAAAGAAGTAAGCAGTTCACAAAAAGAGCTTCAAGAGACTATTGCCTTGGAAACAACCGAATGGAGTAAAATTTATGAATTCTTAAAACTCGGACTTCGTCATGTCGTTCATGAACGCAACACGAATGAAACAAAAATAAGCATTGATATGAATGTGGATGGTTCTGGAAAAGCTGAAATACAAACGGGACTTGGATTTTTTGATCACATGCTTGAACAAATTGCACGACACGGAAAGATTGATCTAAAAATTACGACGATTGGAGATTTGCACATTGACGAGCATCACACCATGGAAGATACAGGTATTGCATTGGGAGAAGCGCTTGCAAAAGCGCTCGCAGATAAACGCGGCATGGAGCGCTATGGATTTGCTTTACCGATGGATGAAGCAGAAGCAAAAGTGCTGATTGATTTCGGAGGGAGAAACTGGTTGGTGTGGAACGCCGAATTCAATAGGGAAAAAATCGGGGCAGTGCCAACAGAAATGTTTTTTCATTTTTTTAAGTCATTCTGCGATGGAGCAAAATGTAATTTAAATATTGAATGCAAAGGAGAGAATGAACATCATAAAATTGAAGCAATTTTTAAAGCTTTTGCAAAAGCAATATACATGGCGGTTAGACGTGACCCCATGAGTAATTATTTGCCAAGCACAAAAGGGGTTCTTTAAACGACTGACCAGGTTGAGCTGGCGATTCTGTACGACTAGATTCAAAAAAAACTTTATAGGTATGTCTGTAAAAACTTCATTCGTTGGCGAATTAAAATCTGAAGCGATCAATACAAAAAAGATCCTCGAAAAGGTTCCATTGGATAAGGCAGTTTGGAAGCCTCATGAAAAATCAATGAGCATCGGCAGGCTTGCCACGCACATAGCAGAAACAAGTCATTGGATTCCTGTAATTCTCGAAGCAGATGAATATGATTTTGCAAGACAAACCTCCAAACCACGGGTTGCTGGATCAACACAAGAACTTCTTGAAATATTTACTGAACATTTTTCCAGGTCAATAGCCGCCCTTGAAAGCGCGGATGACGGTGATTTTGACAAGATCTGGGTTGTTAAAAGAGGGGGCATTGTTGTTTTTCAAACACCCAAAAAAGTAGCCATTCGCGGCTGGGGATTCAGTCATGCGATTCACCACCGCGGGCAGTTGTCGGTATATTTGCGAATGCTGAATATCCCTGTACCAGGAATGTATGGCCCAAGTGCTGATGAGAGGTAATTTATCTGATTGGAATTTGCTCCCGACTGAATGGAGGCATTGAGTCAGTTTCTCATTTTAGAATTCGAACATATGTTACAACTTAAAGAATATTTTTTTCTTATATAGGAAATAGCAAAGCAACCATTCCAAAGCAAATACTGATAATGAACCCAGGATCAGCAGGAGTGTCTGGGGTGTGTTAATGAAGCCAAGTAAGCCGGTGCTGATCGCACTAATATACCCGGTAAACCACCTGTCCCCAACAATTTCGAAAAATAAATAAATAAAAATGGAATTCATACCTATCACAAGAAAAAAGGTTAAATATTTTCTGTGGTCTTTTATGTCGATCCACCAATAGCTTGCAGACAAAAAACA
>DATGFZ010000025.1:0-2783 GCA_035308805.1 Puia sp.
AAATTTATTAAAGAAAAACTTATTCTTCCTTATGTTGAAGTTGACATAAAATACTATGACCTGGGAGTTGAATCCCGCGATGCGACTGACGACCAGGTGACGGTTGATGCGGCAAATGCCATTAAACAATATGGCGTTGGAATTAAATGTGCAACAATAACTCCTGACGAAGCTCGTGTAAATGAATTTAGACTGAAACAAATGTGGAAGAGTCCAAACGGAACGATCCGCAACATTCTTGACGGGACAGTTTTCCGCGAACCGATCGTAATAAAGAATATTCCCCGTTTGATTACCAACTGGACTGCGCCCATCATTGTCGGTCGCCATGCTTTTGGTGATCAATACCGCGCGACGGATACCGTGATCAAAGGAAAGGGAAAACTCACCATGACTTTTACTCCCGAAGACGGCAGCGCCCCCCAAAATTTTGAAGTTTTTAATTTCAAGGGCGATGGGGTTGCACTGAGCATGTACAATACGGATGAAAGCATAAAGGGTTTTGCGAGAAGTTGTTTCAATATGGCCCTGAATAAAAAATGGCCCTTATATCTTTCCACCAAAAACACCATTCTAAAAAAATATGACGGACGCTTTAAAGATATTTTTGCGGAAATCTTCGAAGCCGAATTCAAAGAAAAATACGCGGATGCCGGAATCGTTTACGAACACAGATTGATTGATGATATGGTTGCCAGCGCGTTAAAATGGAATGGCAATTTTGTATGGGCGTGTAAAAACTATGATGGCGACGTGCAGAGTGATTCTGTTGCTCAGGGATTTGGTTCCCTCGGACTGATGACTTCAGTGCTCATTACGCCTGACGGAAAAATCATGGAAGCCGAAGCGGCGCACGGAACGGTAACGAGGCATTTCCGGGATCACCAGGCTGGAAAGCCAACGTCAACCAATCCGATCGCTTCCATTTTTGCGTGGACGCGAGGTTTGGCCTTTCGGGGTAAGTTGGATAATAACCGGGAATTGATTGATTTTGCCAATGCACTCGAGGCAGTATGTATCGAAACGGTTGAAGAAGGAAAAATGACGAAAGACCTCGCTGTTTGTATACATGGGAATAAGGTTGAACACGGGAAACATTTCTTATACACTGAAGAATTCTTGGACGCAATTGACGGGAATTTGAAGAAGAAAAAATTTTAATTACCCATTTCGAAAAGCGCTGAAGTATGTAGTTAGGCATTACACATTTGAATTATTTTCTCATCACTTCAATTTTTCCTTCGCCCATTGTAAGGCAATATCCAATTGTTGTTTTATGGTAAGATGAGAATTGTCCAGGACAATCGCGCCCTTCGCTTTTCGTAAAGGACTTATCTGGCGATGTGAGTCGATATAGTCGCGCATTTCAAGATTTGTCTTGACTTCTTCCAATGTAATATTCGGGTTTTTGTCATATAGTTCTTTAAACCTTCTTTCAACCCGGACCGCATTATCAGCCGTCATAAAAATTTTCAATTCAGCTTTCGGAAAAACCACCGTTCCGATATCCCTTCCATCCATAACAATTGCTTTTTTACTTCCCATTTTTTGTTGTTGTGCAACAGCAAATTCACGAACAGCCTTAATGGCAGCAATGTCACTCACCTTTTCAGCGATTACCAGGTCACGGATAACGTATTCAACGTTCTCATCGTTTAAATAGATCTCACTCTGTTTGCTGTGTGGATTATAAATAAATTCCAGCGCAATATCTTTTAAAACCATTTCCACATTTTTAGTATTTGTCCAATCAACATGATTGCGTAAAAAATATAAAGTAATCGCGCGATACATAGCACCGCTGTCAACGTAAATATAATCCAAAGCCTTGGCCAGTTGTTTGGCAAGGGTGCTTTTACCGCAGGAGGACCAGCCGTCAATGGTTACAATTATTTTCTTTGCTTTCTTCATTCTATCAATATTCCATGAATTTATTTTTCCGGCAGATGCGAAATTGCCTTTGCGTTGATTCCCGGAGGATCATTTCCGTCATCCCGGCAAATTATTCCTCAGCGCCGGTCGGAGATGGATCCATTACAAAAATAAAAAATGCCAAACATTGTTGGCATTTTCTTTTAGCTCATTATCATTGAAGTGTTATACTTCGGTCTTTTGCTTTTTTTCTTCGAGCGAAAATTTGATCTTGGCATTCTCTGCATCAAGATCAGCGATCAAAACATCTCCGTTTTTAACATTCATGTTCAGGATCTCTTCCGCTAAAGGGTCTTCCAGGTATTTTTGAATCGCTCTGTGCAAAGGACGTGCGCCAAATTGCTGATCATATCCCTTATCTGCAATAAAATTCTTTGCAGCTTCGGTTAATTCAAGGGAGAATCCCAGATTGCTCAGGCGCTTCATCACACCTTTCATGAGGATATTTATTATCTGGAAGATATGTTCTTTCGTCAATGAATTAAAAATAACCACATCATCAATTCGATTCAGAAATTCCGGGCTGAAAGTGCGTTTCAGTGCTTTTTCGATTACAGCTTTAGTGTTTTCTTCGGCATTCATCGTGCGGGCAGCAGTGGCAAATCCAACGCCGTCACCAAAATCTTTCAACTGGCGTGCGCCAATATTAGATGTCATGATGATCAGGGTGTTTTTGAAATTTACTTTTCTTCCTAAACCATCGGTCAGTTGTCCATCATCGAGAACCTGCAACAAAATATTGTAGATATCCGGATGCGCTTTTTCAATTTCATCAAGAAGTATTACGGAATAAGGTTTGCGACGCACTTTTTCGGTCAATTGTCCTCCTTCTTCATATCCCACGTATCCCG
>DATGFZ010000026.1:0-2863 GCA_035308805.1 Puia sp.
TTTTTTTTCACGGCTCAATGACTTAGGTGAATTTTTCAACACAGCCCCATTTCTTCCATCATGAACTAGCTACGCAATTCAGGTTTTTTCTTGTCTCCTGAAAATATATCTATTAATTCTTCTATGAAAAGCCCCAATTTATTTGGTTCACTATTTTCATCGATTCCTTTAAGAGTGAATAAGAATGTAAGCTCATCTAAAATAGCTTCAGCTTCTTCTTGAGTAAGCTGAAGAGAAGAACTATTGATTTTCTTTTATTTATTTTTTAGTTCTTAGACCCTCTATCTCAGTAAGTACGTACAGTTTATTTATTCTTTAACAAAAAACTTTTCATATTTGTTAATTCTTCTGTAGCTTTTTGTTGATCAACATTATTTCCCTCGATTGAACGTCTTGTTTCAAGAGGTGTCCAAAAATCATACTATTGCTTAACAAGTTGATCATCTCTAATGTCTGAAGCATCTAATGCTCCTTCTAGCCTACCTACCAAGCCATAGAAATCTTCAGTTTCTCCATCAAGGTAATGTTGTATTTCATCAATCATACCTTGCCAAAGTCTACTCTGATGATCTGTCATTTTCATGTTACTTCCCTGTAGTAATTACCGTTTCTAAATCATATGAAGGGACAAAATCACTGCAAAAAGCCGCCTCATTAATTTTTTCAGAAAGATACATGTCTATGAGCTGATATATTCTCCGTTTGTCAATTCTTTCGTACATATTACTCGGAGGGTTTTGGTATCTTTTTTAACGCTCTCAATCCGGTTTTGCATTGCCGAATTTATAGACAAGACCTCCAGCACCAAGGATGCCAAAAAATTCCTTACTATTGTTCAATTTGATTCATCCCTTCTCGAATAGCGCGAAAATTATTTGGCTTCAGTTTTTTTCTTGCCTCATGAAAATATATCTATTAATTCCTCTATGAAAAGTCCCAATTTATTTGGTTCGCTATTTTCATCGACTCCTTTAAGAGTGAATAAGAACGTAAGCTCATCTAAAACAGCTTCAGCTTCTTCTTGAGTAAGCTGAAGAGAAGAACTATTGATATTCTTTTCTTTATTTATTTTTTGCAGAATTTTTTCAATTTTTGTCAAAACAGAGATGTTCTTAATATTTTCTTTTAAGAAAATTAATTTGTTTTTTTTTATAATATATTTAGTTTCTTTCATTTTAATTATTCACGTTGTTATTTCTATATGGCTGAACTACACCACTTTTATCCCATATCTGTGGTCCTCTTGCTTTACCAAATGTGGTGATTATTTTCCCATCAGAATTTAAAATAACTGTAGCATCTTTACCAACGTATTTTATTGCCCCCTTAGCTTGTGGGATCGTTTTTTCTGAATACTTTATAGCATCCAAAATTGCGCGAGCGCTTACTCCTTTTCCTCCATCTCTTCCAATCGATTGATTCAAACCATGCATTGTATGTCCACTAATTTTATTGGCAATATATTTTGGTTGTTGTTCAATTGCTCGATTGATGCTTGGCATGAAATGCGAAGGTAAACGAAATGAAGCCACAGCTTCTTGTCCTAACTTATAGGCAAGACCTCCAGCACCCAGGATACCAAAAAGGTTAGCGTTATCATCCCAACGGTCGGCTCTTTCATGACTCATTCCCATTTTTTGCAAAAGCTGGGAAGTCCCAGTTGTCATCTGCTTACCTGTCATAGCCATGTAGGCGCCTGCTGCAAAGCGATCAGAGCCGTGGAAGAGCATAGCAGCTCCAAGCGGGGCAAATGGTGTAGGCGCTAAAGCAGTGCCGGCAGAAGCTTCGGCGAATCCTGTCAAAGCTTGCATGGAGCCTTGGAAACGAAGGTCATGCCATACGCTTGAGATCGTGGTTCCTACATTCAAGACTGTATTTTTTATTGGTTGATAGATTGGGGACTAATGCCTACCATCCGGATCCAAATAGTTCACAGGATCGCCATAGGCATTTTATTAAGACTACGCCGGTTTCTCTTTCAATTGTTCAAAAACAAAATCCTGAGCAATAATTTCAATTGTTTCATCGTAAAATCTAAAAATATAATGTTTACATTCATCGAGAATTCTATCTTTTTCTTGCCCAAATTCACGTATCCAGGGTGAATCCAATATTTCAAAAAATGCACCTTCTACAGGTAAGTTTATCAAATAGCCTGTTGTCGAAAATTCTTCATTGATGACTTTATAAGCTATAATTCTTTCGCATTGTATACTCCAATAAGTATCATCTTCATCTCTATGATAATTTATTTTAAATCCTTTATGCTGAGTTAAATATATTAACTCACAGTCTCTTGCCCATGTTCCTGCAGCTGAAGTATTTATTTTTACGATTTTCATATTTTTCCTATATTGCTTATTCCAATGGACCGATTAAAGAAGTGCCTGGTGGTCCGCCTCGTATTTTTATAACATCACTGGGTAGGTTGCCCTTGAGGTGAGTATTTAGAATATATTCATATTTTTCTATTCCAGTTTTATCAAAAATTATTTTTGGTTCCATTCCTGCTCTTCTTAAGGTTAATAAAGAACGATTGTTTAATGTAATTCTTTGTCCATTGCGCACAATTATTTCTATCGGTACTGATTCTGGGGAAATTGTTCCATTTCTGAGTCCTTGTACCACTTCCGAAAGTGGTCTTGATTTAAAACTCCCCAATTCTGAGAAAAATGGACTTACAGATTTTTGACCGAACAATATTTGCCCATTTGCTTGATTAATATTTGGCATGAAATGCGAAGGTAAACGAAATGAAGCCACAGCTTCTTGTCCTAACTTATAGGCAAGACCTCCAGCACCCAGGATACCAAAAAGGTTAGCGTTATCATCCCAACGGTCGGCTCTTTCATGACTCATTCCC
>DATGFZ010000027.1:0-11797 GCA_035308805.1 Puia sp.
TCATTCAAATAATCTTTTAAGTATGAAAGAGATTTTATGTTTTGGTCTACAACCTGGATTGTTTTCTTGTCCTTCGTCATGATTTGCAATCCATACCATACTTTAAAAGGATTTTTATGAATAGTGTCAAAATATTGAACTATTTCAACAGTTGCGATTGTCCTTTTGCTGACCAGCCCTACAAATGTTAAAGAGTCACTGCTGGTGTCAACAAGAATTTTATGAATGCCAAAAAGAGAATCTATAATTGTCAAAATCAAGAAGCCAATTATCACAATGAGAAAATACACTAAATAAAGAATTTTAAATTTAAAGTGGATTGCAGTTATCTGAAAAATGACTTGTTCATTGTTTGGTTGTTTCAATAGAATGGCAAATATGTACTCAAGAGAGAATGTTACGACAAGGAAAAATAGTCGTCCCACTACATTCGCCGAATTTGCAGGGAGAGTTACCATAATATTACCTAGAACGTTTGGACATTGACCAACTTGCAATTGAAAGGCCTACCAACTAAAAGTAAGCTTTATCCTAAATTAATCAAATACGAGTTCGTGCATTTGATTTGCCATCTCTAAAGTTACAGCATAATAAAAACTTTGCACCCCTGCAGCCTTGTGAGATATTTTCTTACATTCGACAACCAAACGCTGCCATGACTATACTGATCGTTCTGATTTGCATCATCCTGCTTGTTTTATTAATCACCTGGGCCA
This sequence comes from Puia sp., assembly GCA_035308805.1. Classification (GTDB taxonomy): domain Bacteria; phylum Bacteroidota; class Bacteroidia; order Chitinophagales; family Chitinophagaceae; genus Puia. The sequence goes on from DATGFZ010000027.1 coordinate 717, forward strand.
AGATCAATTCCTTTCTTGCTTTTCTGGTAGTCTCCATGCTGGCGGGCTGGTTGCTTCATATTCCGTTAAATAAAATTGTTCATTCCGTCCAGCAGGGGATCGGTGATGTGCTTGGCTCACTGGTCATCATCATCTGCCTCGGCGCCATGCTCGGAAAGCTGGTTGCAGAGAGCGGCGCCGCCCAGCAAATAACGTCCACCTTGCGGCAGGCCTTTGGCGAAAAAAATATTCAATGGGCGCTGATGGTTACGGGCTTCATCGTCGGCCTGCCCCTGTTCTTCGACGTTAGTTTCGTGCTGATGATACCCCTTGTCTTTTCCGTGGTCTATCAATACAAACTACCCGCCGTGTACGTGGGTATACCCATGATGGCAGCGCTCTCCGTTACACACGGTTTCCTGCCGCCACACCCGGCGCCGGCAAGTCTTGTAGCGCAGTTCGGTGCCAACATGGGCCTGACATTATTGTACGGGCTCATCATCGCCATTCCTGCCGTAATCATTGCCGGGCCGGTGTTTGCGCAAACACTAAAAGGAATCCACTCAACACCCTTGCAGACTTTTCTGCCTAAATATATTCCCGAAGAAAAAATGCCGGGGTTTGCAACCAGTTTTATCACTTCTTTACTGCCGGTAATTTTATTGATCGTTTCGACGCTACTAACGTTCGTGGACATACGTAGCGAATACATAAGGTCAATATTTTCTTTTTTTGGCAATCCTGTGGTGGTGATGGTGATCGCACTAGCCGTCGCCACCTATACCCTGGGGATCCGGATGGGCAAAAGCATGACAGAAATAATGGATCATTATGGCGAAGCCGTAAAAGATATCTCACTGATCCTGCTGATCATCGCCGGTGCAGGGGCGTTGAAACAGGTCTTTATTGACAGCGGCGTGAACAAACAGGTCGCTGACAGCTTAAATGGTTTATCCATCAGTCCCCTGGTCCTTGGCTGGCTTATTGCCGCCGTCATCCGCATCTGTGTGGGGTCAGCGACCGTAGCAGGTTTGACGGCTGCAAGCATTGTAGCGCCGATTCTTATTCAAACGCACACCAACCCCAATCTGATGGTGCTTTCAGTTGGCGCGGGAAGCCTGATGTTCTCGCACGTAAACGACGGCGGCTTCTGGCTGTTCAAAGAATATTTCAATATAACGGTGAAACAAACTTTTCTTTCCTGGTCATTGATGGAAACAATAATTTCCGTCGCCGGTTTAGCCGGCGTCATGATTCTCCATATTTTTATCTAAAAAAATACCATGTCTGCTGAAAAGAAAATAACTGAACTCGGATTGACACTGCCACCTCCTCCGCCCCGCGGGGGGATTTACAAACCCGTGCTGATCGATGGAAAACATTGTTATGTCTCCGGGCACGGACCCTATCTGGCTAACGGGAAATCCATCACCGGTAAAGTGGGAATTGATCTGGATGAAGCCCAGGCAAAACAAGCAGCCCAACAAGTCGGACTGGCGATACTGGCGACACTAAAACACGAACTCGGATCGCTTGATAAAATAAAAAGGGTGATTAAGACACTCGGCATGGTGAATGCCATTCCCGAATTTGAAAAACACCCGTTTGTGATTAATGGCTGCAGCGAACTATTTGCAAATATCTGGGGAGAAGAAAACGGAATCGGCGTGAGAAGCGCTGTGGGCATGGGGTCCCTGCCGGGCAATATTGCCGTGGAGATCGAGGTGCTGTTTGAATTGCATTGATCCGGCACGGCTAACAATATACAACATGGAAAAAAATTGGTATCACATAAACAACATCGACGAACTGGATTCCCCCGCGCTGGTCATTTACCCCGTGCGGGTAACCCACAATATCAACACGGCGATTGACATGATTGCCGATGTCACCAGGCTGCGACCGCACATCAAGACCAATAAATCGCCTGATGCAACAAAATTAATGATCGATGCAGGCATCACTAAATTCAAGTGTGCTACCATCGCCGAAGCGGAAATGCTGGGCATATGCCGGGCAAAGGATGCCCTGCTCGCTTACCAGCCGATCGGACCAAAGTTGAATCGCCTGGTGAACGTGATCAAAAAATATCCATCAACAGCATATTCCTGTCTCATCGACAATCTGGATGCCGCCCGGTCCATGTCCGCATTTTTCTCATCATGGGGATTGACCGTTCCGGTTTATATCGACGTAAATGTCGGTCAGGACCGCACAGGCATCAAACCCGGTCAGCCAGCGGTCACCCTCTATAAGGATGCATCTTTGTTGGAAGGAATAAAGCCGCTGGGTCTGCATGCCTACGACGGTCATATCCGTCACCGGGATTTTGATTTACGCAAACAGCAATGTGATGAATGTTTTGCAAAAGTGGCAGAAACCAGAGATCAAATCGTCCAACAGGGATTTGCCGAACCGGTCATCATCGCCGGCGGCTCACCTACATTTTCAATTCACAGCAAAAGAAAAAACTGCGAATGCAGCCCGGGTACATTTATTTATTGGGATAAAGGATATACCGACCTGTGCCCGGAACAACATTTTCTTCCCGCAGCTTTGGTGGTAACCAGGGTAATTTCTGTGCCGGGAAAAACAAAAATATGTTTGGACCTCGGGCATAAATCCATCGCTGCAGAAAATGAAATATCCAAACGTGTTTATTTTATCAATGCCCCGGAATTACAAGCCATTGGTCAGAGTGAGGAACACCTGGTGGTGGTAGCGCCGGAAGACCATTCCCATAAGACCGGAGACCTGTTTTACGGAATGCCCGTCCATGTTTGCCCGACGATCGCATTATACGAACGCGCGTTTACGGTCGTAAACAATAACGTAAACGGAGAATGGAAAAATATCGCAAGAGACAGGACCATCAGCATTTAGTCATGCTGATGGTCATCAACGATTTCAAATTTTGTAATTCCTGATTTAATTTTTATCTGTGCAGAAAAATTCATTGGTCACCAAACCGCACTACCTGATCCTCGACGGACTTCGTGGGGTTGCCTCCGTCATGGTCGTGGCGTTTCATCTTTTTGAAGCGCATTCGACAAGTCATCTGGATCAGATCATCAATCACGGTTATCTCGCCGTAGATTTTTTCTTTGTCCTTTCGGGTTTTGTTGTGGCCTATGCCTATGATGACCGCTGGGGCAAAATGGGTGTTGGCGACTTTTTCAAACTTCGTCTCATCAGGCTTCAGCCGATGGTGGTAATGGGGATGATCGTCGGGGCGGTACTTTTTTATTTCCAGGATTCTGTGCTCTGGCCATCCATACACCAGGTGCCCGTTGGAAAAATGCTGCTGATCATGCTCATCGGTTTTACGCTGATTCCCGTACCCCCGTCAATGGATATCCGGGGCTGGCAGGAGATGCATCCGTTAAACGGCCCGGGCTGGTCTTTGCTTTTTGAATACATCGCCAATATCCTGTATGGTCTGTTGGTAAGAAAATTTTCAAAAGTTGCTCTCTCCCTGTTGGTTTTTCTTTCAGCATGCGCGCTCATTCATCTCGCTGTAACCAGCGCAAACGGCGATGTCATCGGCGGCTGGTCAATAGACGCCGGGCAGCTGCGCATCGGGTTTACACGCGTGATGTATCCTTTTTTTGCGGGGCTGCTGCTTTTCCGAATTGGAAGGTTAACCCACCTGAAAAATGCGTTTTTCTGGTGCAGCCTGTTAATCGTTGTTGCGCTGGGGATACCCAGAATCGGCGGCACTGAACATTTGTGGATGAATGGTCTCTACGATTCACTCACCATCATTTTCATCTTTCCCTTGATCGTTTTTTTGGGCGCAAGCGGACAATTAACCAGTAGATTTTCATCGCGCGTCTGCAAATTCCTGGGCGATATCTCCTACCCGATCTACATCACGCATTATCCGCTGATCTACCTGTACACCGCCTGGGTAGCCGGTAACAAAGCCACCATCGGGCAGGGTCTCCCCTTTGCCGTGCTCATTTTCATCGGAAGTATTTTACTCGCCTATGCCTGTCTCAAATGGTATGATGAACCGGTAAGGCGCTGGCTAAAAAAGAAAATTTTATTGAAGAGCAAATAATTTTTTTAAGGCCGTTCCCTTTTTTCATGGCAACGCCGTTGCCCCGGACACCTTTTAGCGGCAAATCAATTTGCCCCTGTTTTCCGCCAATGAGTCGCAGGAAAAAAACTGCGATGATCCGGGTGCTGACCAAAGTCATCTGCGGGAATTTTCCTATAACTTTGAAATCCCAGTCATGGAAAAATTTATTTCAGCAGAATCAAAAAACGCTTTGGTCAAGCTCGGCCTTTATCAGATAGTGGGCGGATGCCTGGGTTTGATTGTACTGACCTGGCAAATTTTAAAATCTCCGGTTACACTGGGCGGTTCATTAATTATTTTATTGATCGGGATGTTGTTTTTCGGTTATTCCATTTTTAGCGGGTGGCAGTGCACAAAAATGACAGCAAGAGCTTTGACCTATTCATTCATCAACCAGGGAATTCAAATATTGGGAATTGAAGCAGGGGGATATGCATTCCAATATGTTTCCGGCCTTTCTTTCGGAGCCAGCCTGCACCTGACCGGTTCTGTCAAATTTGATTTTGAATTGGGACTCTCTGCAATTATCCTGTATTTCGGGGCGCAACCGGGTGTGATTATCATTGATATTAATGTTATGGCAATAATAGTTTTTGTATTGATAGACCGGCTCAACAACAAAGTAAAGGCAGAAAAAGAGATCAGGAGTGACACACGCTTCCTGTAGGTCAGCACCGGATGCCATTGCTCATACCAGTGGGTTGGAGATCGTGAGAAGGCCTCATTATACACTTCAAAATCAAGATCAATTCATGTTTACCATAGACGCACACCTGGATCTCAGCATGAACGCGATGGAATGGAACCGCGACTTACGGTCATCCATAACCGAGATCAGGGAAAGAGAAAAAAATAAAACCGATAAACCCGACAGGGGAAAAGGAACGGTCTGCCTGCCGGAATTGAGAAAAGGAAATATCGGCCTGGTGGTTGCCACACAGATTGCGCGCTATGTTGCGCCGGGAAACCCGCTGCCGGGCTGGCATTCGCCTGAGCAGGCATGGGCACAGACACAGGGGCAGCTTGCCTGGTATAAAACCATGGAAGCCGAAAATGAAATGGTGGCCGTCAAAGACCTGGTCTCACTGGAAAACCATTTGCAGGCTTGGCACAATCAGGGCGACGATGAAAAAAAAGCAGTGGGTTATATCCTGAGCCTGGAAGGCGCGGATTCCCTGGTGAGTATCGATTATGTCGAAAGGGCCTGGCAACATGGTCTGCGCGCGATCGGACCCGCGCATTACGGACCCGGACGATATGCGAACGGGACGGATGCCAGCGGGAAAATGGATGAAAACGGACTGGACCTCCTGAAAAAAATGGAGGAGCTGCATATCATTCTGGACGCAACGCATTTGTGTGATGACGCTTTTTGGCAGGCATTGGAAAATTTTAACGGGCAGGTGTGGGCAAGTCATAACAATTGCCGGGCCCTGGTAGATCACAACCGTCAATACAGTGATGAACAGATAAAAGAATTGATCGATCGGGGTGCGGTGATCGGTGCCGCCTTTGATGCCTGGATGATCGTTCCGGGCTGGGTGCGCGGACGATCCACCCCCCAAAATATGAATTGCCACATTGAAAGGGTCATTGATCATCTTGATCATATCTGCCAGATTGCCGGCAACGCCTTGCATATCGGCATCGGCTCCGACCTGGATGGCGCCTTCGGAAAAGAACAATCTCCCTACGACCTGGAAACAATTGCCGACTTACAAAAAATTCCGGCTATCCTGACAAGCCGCGGGTATGCCGAAGAAGACGTGAATAATGTGATGCACGGAAACTGGTTGCGTTTCCTGAGAAAAGCCTGGGCCTAAAAAGTTGGTCTCTTGCATTTATTATTTTACTTTTTTTCATAGTAATCATCCGGGAAACTATAACTCACAAAGGCAATTTGTTTTCCGTCCGGTGACCAGGAAGGGACATTGATCGTGCCCTGTCCGCCGTATAAATACGCGATCGCCTTCGGTTGCCCATTTCCGTTAGACGGGAGCAGCCGGATCATCACTCTTTTGCATGGCGGGTGGTCGCCTGCCGGCACGTCCCTGGAAAAAGAAATAAATACCATCCACCTGCCGTCCGGCGAAATATGCGCAAACCAGTTGTTGTAATCGTCGCTGGTCAGCTGTTCCTGGTGGCTGCCATCCGGCTTCATGCGCCAGATCTGCATGCTGCCGCTTCTTACCGAATTAAAATAAATATATTTCCCGTCGGGAGAATATTCCGGGCCGTCATCCAATCCCGCTGCCGTGGTCAGCCTTTTTTCTTTTCCGCCTTTTACCGGGATGGTATAGACATCGAAATTTTTATTGCGCTCGCCGCAAAAGGCAAGCGTTTTTCCATCGGGACTCCAGCCATGCAGGTAAGACGGAGTCTGCCCGGTGACCTGCACCGGCACTCCGCCATCAAGCGAAACAATATGGATGACTGAACCGCCCCCGTCTTTTTGTTTGGTGCCGTTATTGCTGATGCCAATGAATTTATTATCGGGAGAGAGTATGTGATCGTTGTTGCAATGCTTGGCAAAATCAGTGTTCAGCACCACGGGCACCCTGGTGTCAAAGGGAAAACGGTTTAATAATCCCTTCCAGTTAAACACGAGCGCTGACCCGTCTTTGAGCCAGTTGGGCGCTTCAAAAGTCTCATCGGAAGTGAACAGGACTTTGCGCAATCCCGTTTCAACATCCATCACTTCCAGGCGGCTGCCGGGGTAATCCCTATAGGCAACATAGTTGTCCTTTGCCGTGAGGCTGATCCGCACATTGGAGAAAACAGCCTGCTCGGAAACATTTTCATCGTGTGAGCATATAAAGATTCCGGCATATACTTCATCGCCGACATTCAACGGCAGCCGCGCCACTTCCTTTAAATTGTCTCCGAACTTTGCCGCAGAAAAGATGTAGGTGTTGCCCTTTCTTTCCAGCCTGATCACGTCCGGAGATTTGATTTCCGTTTTAATTTCTTCGGTAGCCGAATCAATCTCACGCCGGTATTGCAATGAGGTCAATCCTTCTCCATGCACTGCTGCATCTGCATAGACGGTGTTGGGCTCAAGACTGTGACGAACCATCCAGCCTATCTTCCGGTGCGGGTTGGTCCCGTTGCCAACAAATTTTACCTGCGCATCCAAAATGAAATTTCCTTTTATTTTTTTCCACGCAAAATGAAAATCATCGTGGGTGCCCCAGATGTTCTGCCCGCTTCCGCTAAGCGTATATTGCTGTGAATGCTCATCGTAGGTCAGTGAGCCTTTCTGTTTTACTTTTCCAATGTCGGCGTCGTCGGTAAACACATGCTGCATATTGTTTTGGGAGAAGCCCAAATGAGTGCTTAGCAGCAGTACGCCTCCTATAATCAGATTTTTCATAACAGCAAGTTTTACTAAATATAAAAATATTTTTTTTAAGCAGTTTTCTGGCACAATTCTTTCGCATAAAATAATCAAATTCGTATCAATGAAAACCACCTCCTTTTCCTGGAAATGGATTTTTTTTATTTTGGGAATGCTGATATGCGGCTGCAAAAAAGATCCCTCAGCAACAACCAAATCAGGCAACCCCGTCTCAAATGATTCCTGCTCCGCGACGCTGGCAGATGCAGACAGCATTGAAATATTTCCTGCTGATAATGCCTGGAACCAGGATATTTCCGCGAGCCCCGTCGATCCATACAGTGACCAGATCATTGCGAATTTTTCTTCATCGGGATTAAAAGCAGATTTTGGCAGCGGCCTTTGGGATAATGCGCCGATCGGGATTCCCTTTGTGGTGGTTTGCGGCAACCAGCCAAAACTGCCTGTCGTTTTCCGCGCAAACAATTATGATGGCGATTATGGAGACCAGAGCGATCCGGGACCATATCCCATTCCGTTAAATGCGCCGATAGAAGGAAACGGACAGGGAGATTCACACGTCATCGCGGTAGATAAAGACAATGATATGTTGTACGAACTATACAACGCAAGCGTAAATGGAGATCATTGGGAAGCGTCTTCGGGCGCCGTCTTTAATTTGAAATCAGATGCATTAAGACCGGACGGGTGGACATCTGCAGATGCCGCAGGTCTTCCGATTTTTCCCGGCCTTGCCAGGTATGACCAAGTGCTGACAGGAACGATCGACCATGCCTTGCGCTTTACGCTGAGCAGCTCAAATGTGCAGCCAGCCTATATTTCACCTGCGACACATAAAGTAAACAGCAGCGGCGGTCAATACGGAATGCCATTCGGCGCCAAACTGCGCCTGAAAGCAAATTATGATATCAGCGGCTTTCCGCCCGATGTCCGGGTGATCCTCACCGCATTGAAAAAATACGGGCTGATCCTTGCCGACATCGGCAGCAACCTGTACATCAGCGGCGCGCCGGACCCAGGATGGAATAATGATGACCTGCAACAGCTGGGAACGATAAAGGCAACCGACCTGGAAGTGGTGAAGTTCAATAATTAAATCGGTTGTCCGTTACCGTTAGTTCGTCAGATTCAGGACCAATGACAAGCAACCGGTCTTTAAGCCGTAAGGGTTCATCAACCGGAACGGGTGACCGTTACCGTTAGTTTCTCAGGGAATCGATGTCAATCACAAAGCGGTAATGAACATCGCCCCTGATCATCCGATCGTATGCCTCGTTGATCCGCTGGATCGGTATCACTTCCACATCGGCAACAATATCATGTTCGGCGCAGAAATCAAGCATTTCCTGCGTTTCTTTGATGCCGCCGATGACTGAACCAAGAAGGCTCCTGCGGTTGGAAAGCAGGGAAAAAAGTTTTACCTGCGGATCTTCCGAAGGCAGTCCGACGACGATCATCGTTCCATTTAAATTGAGCAGGTTGAGAAATCTGTGGTACTCATGCCTGGCGGAAACCGTATTGAGGATAACATCAAAATACCCTGCATATTTTTTCATCTGTTCATCGTCACTGGACAATAAAAAATGATGCGCGCCCAATTTTTTTGCATCCGCTTCCTTGGACGCGGACGTGCTGATCATCGTCACTTCCGCGCCAAAAGCAACGGCAAATTTCAAACCCATATGCCCCAGTCCGCCCAAACCCATCACGCCAACTTTTGTTCCTTTACCCACTTTGGTATACCGCAGCGGAGAATAGGTGGTGATGCCTGCGCACAACAAAGGGGCGGCAGCTTTCAGATCCAGTTTTGGAGAGATCTTCAGCACATATTTTTCGTCAGTGACGATTTGCGTGGAGTAGCCGCCCTGGGCAAGCGTTTTTCCATCGCGTTCATAAGTATTGTATGTTCCGGTCATCCCTTCAACACAATATTGTTCGAGATCGTTTGTGCAATGCTTGCATACGCGGCAGGAGTCGATCATCACCCCGACGCCGGCCAGATCGCCGACCTTGAATTTCTTTACCTGTTCGCCCACCGCCAGGACTTTTCCGACTATTTCATGACCGGGCACCATGGGATAAATCGATCCCCCGCCCCATTCATTTCTTACCTGGTGAACATCGCTATGGCAAACCCCGCAATACAAAATTTCTATTTGCACATCCTGGAGGCCGGGGCTCCTCCGGCTAAAATCAAATGGAGCCAAGGGTGTTGACGCATCATAAGCTGCATATGCTTTGGCAGGGATCATAAAATAATTTTTTTTTAACTGTCAGGAACAAAGGTTTGAAAAAAAAGTTTGAAAAGAAAAAACTCCGTGAAATCATGTCTTGGGTTTGGCACGCTCATATTGAACCGGCCAGGCAATATCTTCACCCAGTGCGTGCGCCGCATGCAGGGGGAAATAAGGATCGCGCAAAAATTCACGGGCAAGGACGATCAGGTCTGCCTGCCCGTTCATTAATATTTCTTCAGCTTGCCCGGCGGTGGTGATGAGTCCGACGGCGGCGGTCAGCACGCCGGTTTCTTTTTTTATCCTTTCAGCAAAAGGAACCTGGTAACCCGGACCCAGCGGAATCATTTGTTTGGCGGAAAGTCCGCCACCGGAGCAGTCAACCAGGTCGACGCCCCGGCTCTTTAATGCCGTGGCCAGTTGAACGGAATCCCCAACATCCCATCCGCCTTCAGCCCAATCGGTTGCTGAGATGCGCACGAACAACGGGTTTTCCGGCCTCCACTCTTTTTTAATGGCATCAACCACCTCCAGTAAAAGTCTCGTGCGGTTTTCAAACGATCCCCCGTACTCATCCTCCCTGGTATTGCTTAAGGGCGAGAGAAATTCATGGAGCAGGTAACCATGCGCGGCATGGATTTCAATGATCTTATACCCTGCCTGCACGGCGCGCCTGGTGGCGCGGGAAAAATCGTCAATTACTTTTTGTATTCCTTTTTTATCCAGCGCCGCGGGTGCTTCCTCATGATCCAAAAACGGGATGGCACTCGGTGCCACGCTGACCCATCCGCCGTTATCAGAGCGAATCTGCTTTCCGCCTTTCCACGGACTGGCATGGCTTGCTTTTCTCCCGGCATGCGCCAGCTGGATACCGGCGAGGGCTCCCTGCGCATGAATGAAGTCGACGATCTGTTTTAATTTTTCAACATGCCCGTCTTTATAGATGCCGCTGTCGTCGGGCGAGATCCTGCCTTCGGATGAAACACCGGTGGCCTCCTGCATCACGATGGCAGCCCCGCCAACGGCGCGGCTGCCCAGGTGAACAAGGTGCCAGTCCGTGGCAAATCCATCCACGCAGGAATACTGGCACATGGGTGAAACCATGATCCTGTTTCGCAATTCCACAGCTTTGATCTGTAACCGGCTAAATAGCAAATTCATAAAATATCTTTTCTTTACCTTTTTGTTAATCAATTTTTTTCATTCATCCAGATGACTTTTTGAACGGGGTGATGGGCCTTGCCGATGATATCACGGTAAAGTTCCGGCCTCCTGGCGTTTTTATACCGGTGCCCTCCGGCCTGAATTAATTTTTCGGGAGTCAGCAGCGCCGTCACAAAATCATCACCAAGGGTTTGGCATTCAGCAATGATGTCCCCAAAAGGATCGATGATCATCGAACACCCGTTTTTCAACTGGTCATCAT